>JACDEN010000162.1 GCA_013816415.1 Planctomycetota bacterium | reverse complement strand
GGTGAAGGCCGCGTCCGGGCCCTCGGGTGCGAGATGCGACTGCACGTTCTCCTCGAGGTAGTCGAGCGTGCTGGCCGCCACGACGGCGATATCCACCGCCGAATTGGCGCACAGGCCGATGCGCATGATGCCTCCGCGAGGATTCTCGCAGCGCACCATGGAATGCATCCCTGAGTTCGACGCCGCACGTATGTGCCCCGACGCATTCGCGAGGCAGGGTACAATGCGAGGTGGCGACGGTGGTTTCCAAACCGCCGGAGCGAAAGGAGGCAGTCATGAAGATCATCAATCGCGAGCAGCTCAAGGCGATGCTCGACCACAACGAGGTGTTCACGCTGGTGGACGTCCTTCCCGAGGACGAATTCAACGAGGGCCATATCCCCGGTTCACGGAGCCTGTCCTACGCCGAGGGGGAACGGGGCTTCGCGCGCGAGCTCGAGCATCTGCTCGACAGCCGGGATGAGAAGGTCGTGGTCTACTGCGGCAGTTCGACCTGCCCGCGGTCGCGCCAGGCGGCCCAGGCGCTGGAGGAGGCCGGATTCGGCGCTGTCCTCATCTACGCCGGAGGCATGAAGGATTGGCGGACAGCCGCATATCCGATCGAGAGCGGCATGCATGCGACATAAGGAACGCTCGATCCACTGGGCGCTGCCGGCGCAGCTGGTGCGAAAGGCCGTGCCCCAGGGCACGGCCTTTTTCATCGGAAATTCATCGGAAAAATCCAGGTGTCTGCGAGCCGGCCCATTTGACTGAGGCGGGCGACCGATAGGCTGAAGACAGCCACGTGCGTCATCGATGCATGCGATCGCACCTGCGCTCCGGGGATATTATGACCGACAAACGGATCGTGAATATCCAGACCGACCGCAACGCCCGCGGACCCTTCGATGACGCGATGGCGGTCCCGATCATCGCCGACGATGCTGCCCCGGCCGACCCCGAGATCATCGACTCCGCGCTGTCCGACGACGGCGCGACCCTGCTGTCCGACCTGCGCAATCTCTGCGAGGAGGCGCTGCTGAAGCCGATGGACTGCCCGGGCAAGCGCCCCCTGCGCGCGCTCGAGCGCCGCGACGATCCGAAGGGCCAGGTCTATGCGCGGCCGAAACGCGACACCACCAACCGCATCGCCGACGAGATGACCGGCATGCTCAAACGGACCCCGCGCCTGCGCAGCCTGCTCGCCGAGCGTCTGAAATCCGAGGCTGGCGGAAGCGCCTCCGAGCGGCCTATGAGTGGCGCCGAGAGCCGCTCACTGCGCGAGGTGATGGATTTCCTCGACCGCCTCGGTTGCCCGCGCGGCGACGACGACCACAACTTCACGCCCGTCGAGCGCGTGCGCTGGCTGCTCGACGTCATGTCGGCGAGCCAGGGAGCGCGCGCGACGTTCTTCCCGCCGGGAGGCGAAGCGACGCCCGCCACCGGCCAGCAGTTCGTGGTGCGCGAACCGGCCACCTCGGATCCGCCCGAGGACGCGGCGCCATGACCGATGACCAGACGCACCGCCGCCGCCGGTCGCTCGACTTCATGTCGCCGCCGCATTTCACACTGACTCCGCCGACCGGTCCCCAGCAGATTCCCGATCCGGTCGCCGCGGGCGCGCCGGCGAATCCGCGGCATCTTCCCCTCGAGGACCTGGCGCTCACGCACTGGCGGGATTTCTTCTGCCGTTTCCGCGAAGACGAGAGCGACGATGTCATCTCGTACCGCGAGAGCGCCGCGGCGATCCAAGAGCGGCTGAACCAGCTGCCCTTCGGCAAGAAGCCGGATGCCGCCCTGGCCGCCGACATGCTCGAGATGCTGCTCGCGTTCGATCGCTCGCGTTTCGAGGAGCTGTGCTACCGCCTCGACTCGCTGTCAGCGGCCTGCCACCAGTACACCTTCCAGGCCCAGTCCGCCGAGCTCTCACGCTGCCATCAGCTCGACGAGATCCAACGCTGCGTCGAGATGCTCGACTACGCGGTCGGCGGAAAGCGGCTGCTCACCCATCCCGAGCGCCTGGTCAGGAACGCGATCGATCGCCTGCGGAAGGTCATCGACGGCAGCGCCGACGGTACCGGAGCGCACCGCGTGCAGCCGGCGTCGACCCAGACCCGTCCCCAGCCACCGCGCTGATCAGCCGACCGGGATGATCGCGTGACATGAGCGGGGATCGAACTGCCACGACGCCACGGCGCCACGGTCGGAAGCCAGACAGGAATGTGATCAGGCCGGGACCGCCGCCGAAAAAAGCCGCGCGCTCATTCTTCTTTCGGAACCGTGGCGGCGTGGCGGTTCAATCCCGGTTTCAATTTTACGAACTTGACGCCAAGGGGAGCATCGTCCTGAGCTCCTTGAGTTCGGCGACCACGAAGCCCATGCCCTCGTAGCGCCAGAACGGATCCTTGTTGAGCATGCAGGTCAGGATCTCGTCGAGCTTCGGCGGGAATCCCACCGCCGTGGCGATGCGCGGGATGGGTAGCGACTCGTGCGCCGCCATCACTTCGGCGAACGTGCTGCCTTCGTAGGGCGGACGTCCGGCGAGGAGGTGATGGAGGATGCAGCCGACGCTGTAGATGTCGCTGCGCGCATTGCATTGGCCCCCGCGCGCCTGGGCAGGGCACAGGTAATAGACCTGCCGCGTCGAGCCGTCGCTCTGCACCAGCCGACCTTCATCCTGGTTCAGTCCGATCAGGCCGATGTCGAGCAGGCGCAGCTGTTTCTTTCCGTCGATCATCACCGACGCCGGCTTGACGTCGCCGTGGACGAGGCCGTGCTCGTGGTAGACCTGCAGGGCCTCTGCGAGATCGATGGCGATCCCGAGGGCCGCGCGCGGAGCGATCGGATCCTGCAGCAGCTGGGCCAGCGTCTCTCCGGCCACCAGTTCCATGGCGTACCACAGCACGCCGTCGGTCTTGGCGCATTGGAAGATGCGCACCACCGCGGGATGCTGGATGCCGGCGGCCACGGTGACGTCGCGGATGAAGCGCTCGACGAAATCCAGATTGGACGCGAGGCGCGGATCGATGGCCTTGAACGCGACGTGGCGCTCGCGCTTCACCTGCCAGGCCTTGTAGACCGTCCCGGTCACGGCCTTGCCGATCAACTTCTCGAGGCGGTGGTCGGCGATCTGGCGGTTGAGCAGATCGACCTGCGGCGGCGGCTTGGGTTTCGCATCATCCGGCGGTTCGATGCGGAACTGCAGGTCGAGCGATCCGATCGACACCAGGTCGCCGTCGGCGATCGTCGCCGGCCCGGCGATCAGGGCGCGACCGTTCAGGCGCGTGCCGTTCGCCGACCCCAGATCCTCGATCATCCAGATCGATCCGTTCTGAAAGATGCGCGCGTGCTTCCGGCTGGACTGCTCGTCCGGGATGTGGATGCCGCAGTCGCGGTGGCGGCCGAGGATCATCTCACCGGCGATGGGGTACGTCTTCCCCGCGAACATGAGCAGCGCCATGGCGGAGAGCATAGTCGCGCTGTCGCCAAGGCACCAGCGAGCATCGCGCCCGCTTGTCGCATCTGCGCCGACGCTACCATTCCCACATGCTGGTGTTCAAACCGTTCGAGAAGAACCTCTTCGGCCAGACGCGCTCGTGGTGCGCGCCGGCGAGCTCAGGCTCCTACGTGGTGGAGAAATCCCCCTCCGGCGAAACCTACCAGCCGCGGTTCCTGCTGCCCGACGGCAAGATCGAAGCGATCAACGGCGCGGCCTGGGTGCCGAGCTTCGAACGCGCCCGCGACCTCTGCGAAAAGCATGTCCAGAGCCGCCTCCGCCAGCGCATCGCCGCCCGCCCGCGCGGCACGCGCCCGAGCTGAATCAGGTCATTTATACCCGGCTTCCAGCGCTTCGAGCCAGTTGATCAGCGGCGTATCGCCGTTCTCGAGCAGGGTGCCGCAGCGTTCCGCGTACAGATCATCCTCGCCGAAGAGCTGGTAGATCAGCGGCGCGAGGCGGAAGAGTGGGCTCGCGGGATCCGATTCCCGCGCGACCAGCGCCATCGACTGCGCCTTGAACTGCTTGTAGGTGTCGGTGGCCAGGCTGCGGTCGACCGACAGGCTGGCGGCGAGCAGCACCGGCGGCACATGCATGCCCGGCGTGGCCACGGCGAAGTCCGCGATCCATTGCAGCAGATTGGGTTCGCCTGCGAGCGCGTCCTTGGGAACGACGCCCTTCTGCGCGAGGTACAAGGTGAGGCTGCGCGCGAGCGTACCGAGATAGCCGTCGATCAGATCGGGCGACGGCGAGGCGTACCACGGGACGTTGGAGCTTCCGCTGCTGCCGATCGCCGAGCAGACCTTCTCGGACAGGTCCAGGACCATGCGGCCGAAATCGTAGCGTTGGCCCTTCTGGGCGAAGCGGTCCATCTTGGTCTTGGCCCGCGCATCGTAGAGGGTGAAGCTGACCTCGCCTTCGAGACCGTCCTCCTCGAGCATGCCGGTGACGACATAGCGCATCCCAGCCGCGCCCAGGCCCCAGATCTCATCGTCGGTGAACGGAGCGTCGCGCATCGACGGACCGGAGCCCTTCACCGCGGGAATGATGGTGACCGGATTGTGCGAGGTCAGGAAGAAGGCGGATTCGGTGAGAAACAGGGCGACGGCGCGGCAGAAGCGACCCCGGTCGTCCTCGGGGATCACGCCTGCCTTGGATTGCGGGCAACTCAGCGCGACGAACGCGACCGAGGTCGCGCGCTTGTCGCGTTCCGGCAGCAGCCAATGCGGGTTGCGCAGACCGTAAGTCCAGATCGGCTTGTTCAGCGACACCAAGGTAACATCAGTGGTGCCTGCACCCTCGATCGATTCCTCGACGACGTCATCCGGATCCATCGTCGACGAGTGTGTCGAGCTGTGTCGGCTGTTCTAGACCATTCCGCGTGCCCGACCGCCATGCACCGATTGCAACGTTTAGCGGGGTACTGCTCAAGCTCTGCTGGGGTTTCAGGGGCCACCTGCCCATGAAGGTAAAAAGTCGGCGATCAAAAAACCCGGTAAAAGAGCGACCGCAGGACTCGGCGTCCCCGACGAGGCGTCCCCGACGAGGCGTCCCCGACGAGGCGTCCCTGAGGCACCGGGATTTTGATCGCCACTAGGATGCGGTTTTCCGCATCCTGTCAGCCGAAGCGCCGTCCGCGCTCACCCGTCGCCATGCGAGTCCCGGGCGTCCTGATGCGGGATCGGCCGTCCGACGGCCCCCTGCTGCTGGTCGCCGCGCGGACCGGGATGGTGGTGACGCCGGAGGATGCGGGTGCTCGTCTCCTGCCGTTCCGAGGGCGCGGGATCGGCGGTGGCGCGCACGATCTGCGGCTCCTCCATGTACACCTCGGCCAGCTCGCGTCCGAGCTGCGAGAGCGACGCGATGAACGCGTCGTGATCGGGAAAGCGTTTGGCCGGATCGGCGCGCAGCGCGGTCGCGACGATCTCGCGGGTGAGCGGATGCAGGTCCGAGACCTTGGTGCCCGGATCCCAGCTGCGGACGGATGAGCCGGTGTAGAGGTCGTCCTCGTGCAGGGTCTCGCCGGTGAGCATGCGGTACATCAGCGCGCCCATGGCGAAGATGTCCGCGCGCGCGTCGGCAGGCTGGCCGCGCAGCACTTCGGGAGCGCGGTAGGACAGGTCGACGGTACGGAACGGCGGCGCGTGTTCCGACATGCCGAAGTCGGTCACCAGCGCGGTGTCGGACAACGGGAACAGGCGGAACTCGCCGGCCCCGCGCGAGATCAGGATGTTCTCGGGCTTGATCGCGAGGTGGAGCCGGCCGGTGCGCGCCTGGACATGCGCGAGACCCTGCGCCGCCTGCAGGGCGACCCGGACGGCGTACGCCTCGGGCAGGATGCGGTAGTCCTTCAGCAGCGACGCCAGGGACCGGCAGGGCAGGTAGGTGGTCGCCGAGAAGCAGACCTCCTCGTTCGCGCCGCAGGCCAGGCCGGACACCACGTTCACATGGTCGACGCGGGTGAACGACTGGAATTCCTCGAGGAAGCGCTCGCGCTTGGCGACGTCCGAGGTGCGGAACACCTTGAAGGTGACCTCGACCGCGTTCGCGATGTCGAGCGCGACGTAGGTGCGGCCGACCGGGCCTGCGCCGAGGATGCGCGAAATGCGGAAGTGGGTGAACCGGACCTGGTCGGCGAGCGTCAGGTCGAGTTCACGCGCCTGCTCGGGCTTGAGGATCCCCCTGGTCACCAGCAGGTTGGTGACGCCCCCGCGCATGCGCAGCACCAGCGCCGAACCATTGGTGCGGAAGACCTCGCGCAGACGTTCGGTGCCCGCCGGGTCGACCCAGCCGTTGCCGAGGATGATGCCCATGATCATGTCGACGCGCGGCGCCGGTGCGGCGAGAAAGGATTCGGTGATCACCACCTTGGCGCGCTCGAGGGTCGAACGGCCACCTTGGCGCTCCTTCATCTCAGCGTGCTTGCTGAGGATGCGGCTGGTGATCTCGGCCGCCTGGGGCCGGATATCGGCTCTCGTGGCATGCGCACGGACG
>JACDEN010000161.1 GCA_013816415.1 Planctomycetota bacterium | reverse complement strand
CATCCGCGCGGCGGAAACCGCGGCCGGAGCGGCGATCGCCACAGTGGGCGGCGTCAGTTCCTTCGGCAGCGCATCGAGACGCTGGTAATGGGTGTCGTGGCCGCCGCGCATCGCCACCAGATCCTCGCCCTGCCAGCGGTAGACGATCGTCATCTCGCGCTCGTAGCCGAGCACCACCTTTCCATCCTCGTAGACCGCCGGGCAGTAGATGATGGTGCCGTGGTCCAGATTCAGGCAGCGCTGAGGCTCGAAGGCGATGACGTCATCCGCGTGCGAGCGGTTGACCCAGGCGCCGATGATCTTGGGAGGAGCGGAATCCTTCGCCGGTTCCACGGCAGCGGCCGTAGATCCCAGGATGACGAGCATGACAAGGAACGCAGTACGGATCATGCTCCCTCCTCAGGAGTCGATGGAGGCCGCCTCACGGCCGCCGCGCGTGCAGGCAGATGCCGGCGCTCGCGCCACATGACAGGGGATGTCCCGCCGTTCGCAATCATCGCGCGACCCTCTTCAGGAACGCCGGCAGAAAGAGCAGCGCGAGCCAGGAGTAGAATCCGTACAGCCACAGCTTGACGGAGGGCTGCCACTCGCGCCAGATGAGGACCAGCACCAGGGCCGCGAATGCGGCGTAGCACAGCACCGCGATCACCAGCACGGTGCGGCGGCGCCGATCCGCCTCTTCGACCGCGGAATACAGCGGCGCGCAGATGAGCGCCGCCTGGAACGCGGCGAGCAGGCCGATCGCATGGCCGGTGATGGGGTAGGAGGCGATGCCGAGGGCGCCGACCGCCAGGCAGGCGCTGCCGGCGACGGTGGCCGTGCGTTCGCGAGGAGAGAGGGCGCGGCGCCCCTCGGGATGCAGGAGCAGCAGCAGTTGGAACAGTGGCGACGCCATGAAGGTGACGAAGACCATCAGGACGTAGGTCCAGACGAGCGGCTTCAGCCACGGCGACCAGACCGGGTGCAGTTCCGCCAGGCGGCCCGCGATCCGGTACAGGAGCCATCCGGCCATCACCACCGCCTAGCGCGCCGGAGGTTCGATGCGCGCCATTCGGAACGCGATGCCGAGGACGATCCGGTAGAGGATGTAATGCGCCTTGAGCGCTTCGACCAGACCGCGGCGCGCGAAGTCGTTGTCCGGATCGAGCCGCAATGCCTCCGAGAAGTTCGCCGCCGCCGTCGGTGCGTCGCCTGCATGCAAACGGGCCCAACCCTGGTTCGCCTGGAAATCGGCATCGTCGGGATCGCGCTGCAATGCACGTTCGATGTGCTCCTCGGCCTCCTGCCGTCGGCCCAGCGTCGTCAGCAGGTGGCCGCGCAGATCGTTCAGGCCCGTATGCTCCGGGTCCTCGGCGAGGCCACGGTCGACCTGCTCGAGTGCGGCGGAGTTCTCCTCGCGGTGCATCAGGCACGCCGCCAGCGCGTGATGATGATCGGCATCGTCCGGCTCCAGGCGCAGAGCCTCGCGAGCCGAGATCTCCGCCCGCGGGATGTCCAGTGCCTGCAGGAGCACGTGCGCCCGCACCCAGTGAGCGAAGGCGGAAGCCGGCTCGCCAGCGATGCCGAGATCGGCTTCGCCGCGTGCATGAGCCAGATCGTCGACGCGAGCGAGGCAGATCGCCAGCAGAGAATGGAGGCTGGCGTCGTCAGGTTGCGCGGCGAGCCCCAGCCGCAGGTGCTGCGCGGCCTCGGGCCAATGGCGGAGATTCATCAGATGTCGCGCGCGCTCGGTATGCTGCTCCATCATCAGGACTCCAGGTCGCGAGCGGCCGATCCGCAAGCGCTCACGGTTCGGCTCCCGGCGGATCTGGAAGCAGAGGCAGCGGCAGATCTGCCAGCGGCTTGGCGCCGGCCTTCGCGCTCGGATCGCGCACCACCAGGTGATCCCCCTTCCACGTCCAAGCCACCAGCGGCTTGCGGTCGACGTCCTCGGGAACCAGCGCGTGCAGACCGTCGCGATCCACCCCGCTGCGGGCGGCCCGCCACAGCCTGATCGCGGTCTCGAGCCGCATCATGGACGTCGCGCGAATCAGCACCGAGCGCACGATGAGGTGCTTGCTGCCATCGATGACCGCCGCAAAGAGCAGCGCGCTGGAGATGGATCGCTGGGCGACCGGCGCGCGGAAAACCAGGCGGTTGGCGAGCGGGCGATCGTCGCCCCGGTTCCTGAGGCGTTCGATCCCCTCGCCGCCAGGAAGCCGGGCGAGATCGAGTGCGATGAATTCCGCCATGCCTTTGGCGCCGGCAACTTCGGCGGCCAGCACATCGTAGAACGCATTGATCTCGGCGAGGCAGCGGTCCGGATCGGGGGGAGCATCGCCGAAGCGCTTGCGTGCGCTGCGTGCCCCAGATGCCGTCCGTGATTGGGCGAGCATGGACGCGGCCGACCGCAGGACGACCAGCCGATCGCCGTCGGTCAGCGCGAACAGCACGTCTGCCCAGGGCTGATCACGCTCCAGGATGGCGTCCACCTCGGCGACGTCTGCGATCACACCCGCCGCGATCGCGTCGATCAGCACGTGGAGCGACGACGACCGTAGCCGGATCGAGAGGATCGCATCCTCCATGCTGCCCAAGCCGGGGCTCAGGCGCGCAAGCTCGGCGCTCGCAATCGCTTCGGCCTGGGCCGCGTCGTGATCGCACCTGACGATGGCCACGCGGGCGCGGATGCGCGAGGCCATGCCGAGCCACCACAGGCGCTGGCGCAGCTGCTCGTTTGGCGCCCGCGGCACGGTCATGACATCAAGGCCCGCGTCCCACGGCGCGCGCAGCCGCGCGACCGTCGGAATCGCGGTCAGCGCGTTCCGCTGCGCCACCAGACGGTCGGCCCAGACGATCACCTCCTGGCTGGGCTCGTCCGGGGCCGCCTTCCAACCCACGCACGAGCCGCCCGCATCGGTCGGCGTGGTCCACCCGGGAGGCGCTCCGAACGACGCCAACGGTTCGACGGGATGCTCCGAGGCCAGGACGTCGGCTCCGACGATACGTGCCAGGGCATCGCGGGCATTCGAGACGATCGGGTCGTGCGCGTCACGGTACCGGTCGACCGCCGGTCCCTGCTCCATCCGGCCGTCCACCACGGGGATCCCAGGCAGCCACACGGTCTGGCGCGTCGCGTGCAGCGGCGCCATCGGCACCGGCAGGAATCGGTTCACCGGGTCGAAGACGATGACCGCCACCGCCAGCACCGTCAGGCTGACGACTCCATGATCCCGCCAGAACGACATGCGAAGACCCTAACCGGATGCGGATGAACCGCATCCGGTTATCCGCACTACGGTTCCCGCCGGGCCGGGGGGGGAATTCGTCAACCGGGCCACTGCGCCGGGCGCGCGAGGTCCTCCTCAATGCGCACCGCGATGCGCGCGGCATACCCCTCGTGCCCGGCCTTGTTCACCACGCGGACCTCGATCGAGCGGCGCCCCGGCTCCAGCCGCCACGGATACTCGATGCCGTCGAAGCGCATGGGCGCGCCGCCGTCGAGGCGGATGACGTGGTGGGAAAAATTCGGCGCCGCGCTCGTCCACAGCCGGATCGGGGTGTAGTACGGCATCTTGCCCGGCTTCTGCAGCTCGAGCTCGACGCAGTCGATGTCGGGGTAGGCGTCGGCGATGCGCTCGGTGGTGAGGAAGGTGCCGTCGGCGTAGCGGTTGTGGCGTTTCCCGCTGCTGGCGGGGCCCTGGTACCACACCGCCGCCCGGCGGGCCTCGTCGACCGGGAAGATCACCGGGTTGGTGTGGAAGCGCGCATGGAAGATGTCGTTGTCGCAGTCGATGTAGTGCCAGAAGAAGCCGCACGCCTCGGGTTCGCCGGCCTTGGTCTCGCCGTTCGCGCGCGGCACCTCGCGACGCTTCGGACCGATGAAGGCGCGCACGCCGGCGCCGCGATGGCTCTGCCAACGCTTGCCGATCTCCTCCGCGCTCAGCGGGATGCCGTCGAGTTCGTGGTGCGCGTCGTAGTTGACGTCCATCATCACCCATTTGCGCAGACTGCCCACCCACACGTCGGCGACGCCGTGATGGGTCGACGGCTCGTCGATGGCGTGATCGCTGTCGACGCCGAGGTGCCGCGCGGTGTAGCCCATCGCGGTGGCCGCGGCGACGAAGGCGTAGGCGAAGAAGGTGCACCACCAGGTCGCGCCGGCCTGTGACGCGTCGACGGTCAGCGAGAGGTCGGCGATGTCGAAGCTCGGCGAGCCGTTTCTGATATTGGTGAAGGCCCAGTTGCGCAGCCGCTGCAGCGCCTCCCAGTCATCGGCCGCGCCGGCGACGAGGGCATCCAGGTGATGGCGCTCGCGGAACGCCGCGGCGCGGCGGTTATCGAAGTCCTGCCAGGCGTACGGCAGCTTCGCCACCGCCGCTTTGCGGTTGTCGACGCCATCCTCGAGGATGCGCCAGGCGTGGCGCCGCTCGAGCTCAGCCCACACCGGCTCGAAGACGCGCGACGTTGCGGGCGGGACGGAATTCCTTTTCGTCGGACTCGAAGCGGTGGCGGCGTCCATGGGGGATTCCTTTGCACCACTATCGGTCCGGTGCGCTGCGGTGGCAAGGTCGCTGGTGGTCATCAGGTGTACGATTCCGGCCCATCCCGCCCCTGCGCAGGAGATTCGTGTCCGGCTGCAGGAGATGCCGCCACAGGGCTATTCGCTTGCTTTTACCGTGCTTACATCGGTGGTCGGACGCTGCTGGGGACGATTCCGCGCCAGCCGGGTGGTACCCCGCCGACCAGACCTGGGTATGACACGGTACCCCTGCGCGTGTCATTCCAGGAGAGTTCCGCGCGGCGGACGCCGCTCACCTAGCGGAGTGCCAACGACAAAAATCCAGCCAGCCGCCACGCGACCGCGTCCGCAGGCTGCGACCAGCACCACCGGCCTGTTTCCAGGAGCCCCCGTGAGCACCAAAAAATCCGCCTTCGATTTCATCGTGCTGGGCGGAGGCGGCCGCGGGAACCTGTTCTCGACCTGGATCCATGAGCATCCGGATGTCGGTCGCGTGGTCGCGGTCGCCGAACCGGACGCCGGCAAGCGCGCGCGCATCGCCGAGCGCCACGGCATCGCCCGCGACCGGCAGTTCGAACGCTGGGAGGACGCGCTCGCGATCCCGAAGTTCGCCGACGCCGTCATCAACACCACCATGGATCGGCTGCACTGCCCGGCGGCGCTCGCCGCGCTGGGCAAGGGTTACCACATGCTGCTCGAGAAGCCGATGGCGACCAGCATCGACGACTGCGTCGCGATCGACCAGGCGCGGCGCGCCAGCGGGCGCATCGTCTCGGTCTGCCATACCATGCGCTACAGCCCGGCCTACGCCGAGGTCAAGCGCATGCTCGACAGCGGCGCCATCGGGCGGCTGGTGAGCTTCGACCAGGTCGAAGGCGTGGGCGCGGTCCACCAGTCGCACAGCTTCGTGCGCGGCAACTGGGGCAACACCGGCCGCAGCACCTTCATGCTGCTGGCCAAGAGCTGCCACGACATCGACATCCTGTCGTGGCTGGTCGGCAAGCCGTGCCGACGCGTGACCTCATTCGGCGAGCTCAGCCACTTCAACCAGGCCAACGCGCCGGCCGGCGCGCCCGCGCGCTGCACCGACGGCTGTCCGCACGAGGCGACCTGCACCTACGCGGCGCAGAAGATCTATCTCGGCGATGATCTCGGCTGGGCCGAGCACGCTGGCGTGCGCGGCACGCGGGTCGAGCGCATCGAGGCACTGAAGTCCAGCCCGTACGGCCGCTGCGTCTACCGCTGCGACAACGACGTGGTCGACCATCAGGTGGTCGCAATGGATTTCGAGGGCGGCGTCTCGGGGACCTTCACCATGACCGCGTTCGCGCCGGGCAACCGCGATCTGCGGCTGCATGGCACCGAGGCCGCGCTCTACCTCGACCTCGAGGCCAACCGCATCGAGATCTTTCGCTTCCGCGACAACGCCAGGCAGGTGATCGACATCCCGCCCCAGAGCGGCTCGCACGGCGGCCTCGACAACAACATCATGGTGAACTTCGTCCACGCCCTGCGCACCGACAGTGCCGCCGCGGTCCTCACCGGCACGGCGGAGTCGCTGGAATCGCACCGCATCGTCTTCGCGGCCGAGACCTCGCGGAAGGAGAAGCGCATGGTCGAGCTGACCCCGGTCAGCGCGCAGGCGCGGGCAGATAGCCGATGAAGCCGGCGATCTTACAGCCTGATAGTCGGGGGCTTTGCCCCCAAACCCCCGCGACCTTTGTCGCCCCTGAATCCTGGCCGGCACGGCCAGGATTCTTGCGTGATGGGCTTCGCCCATTTTATCACGCAAGCGGGGCTCGGCGGTCGGTCGGCGTGCGCGGGTGACGTCAGCGCGCAGGCTCTGGCAGGTAGCCGATGAAGCCGGCGATCTTACAGCCTGATAGTCGGGGGCTTTGCCCCCAAACCCCCGCGACCTTTGTCGCCCCTGAATCCTGGCCGGGACGGCCAGGATTCTTGCGTGATGGGC
>JACDEN010000745.1 GCA_013816415.1 Planctomycetota bacterium | reverse complement strand
ACCCAGGCGCGCCCGTGCGCCCGCGCCAGCTTGTCGGCGAGGCCCTCGGCGGTGGTCATGCTCGGCTTGGTGTTCGGCATCTCGAAGAGAGCGACGACGCCGCCGAGCGCGGCGCCCGCCGTTCCCGATGCCAGGTCCTCTTTGTGTTCGAGCCCCGGCTCGCGGAAATGCACCTGGCTGTCGATCACCCCCGGCAGCACGTGCAGCCCGCGCGCCACGATGGTCTCGCGCGTCGCCCGATCGCGCAGATCCCCGATCGCAGCGAAGCGACCATTCCGGATGCCGATATCCGCCTCCGCGCGCCCGGAATGGGAGACCACGGTACCACCGGCGATGACGAGATCGAAGGGTTCGGGCATGGTGGGAGAGTAAGCGGCCAGTGGCTATCGGCTATCGGCTATCGGCTATCAGCTATCGGGGGCTTCGGCCCCAAACCCCCGCGTCCTTTGTCGCCCTTAAATCCTGGCCGGAAACGGCCAGGATTTTTGCGTGATGGGCTACGCCCATTTTATCACGCAACCAGGGCTCGGCGGTCGGCTGATAGTCAGCTATCAGCGGATGGCGGATGGCGACAACAAGGGGAGGCCGTTCGCTGTGTCGTTTCGATGCTGACGACTGACGACTGACAACGGCTGTCCTGTCGTCCTGCCATCCGCCATCAGCGCGGCGCTCCGCCGCCCTCGCCATCCGCCACCCGCGCCCCGCCGTCTCGCTATCTGCTCGCCCCCACTCCCTGCTTCGGGCAGGCCGGCGCGAACGGACAGCTCGCGCATTTGGGATTCAGCCGCTTGCAGCTGTCGCGGCC
Organism: Planctomycetota bacterium; assembly: GCA_013816415.1. Taxonomy (GTDB): domain Bacteria; phylum Planctomycetota; class UBA11346; order UBA11346; family UBA11346; genus JACCZE01. The sequence goes on along the minus strand of JACDEN010000745.1, from coordinate 1,413 downwards.
GAGGCGGATCAGCTGATGGCACAGTCGCACCCAGCGATGCGGCGCGAAACGATCGGCGAGGGCGGTCTCGGCGTGGCGCGGGTGCTCGGATGCGGTCCAGCCCAAGCGATAGACGATGCGCTGCACATGCGTGTCGGCGGCGATCGCCGGGATGCCGAAGGCGTTGCCAAGGACCACCGCCGCGGTCTTGCGGCCGACGCCCGGCAGCGCCGCGAGGTCGGCCATGCTCGCCGGCACCACGCCGTGGTGCAGCCGCACGATGGCGCGCGCGGCTTCGACGATCGCCCGCGCCTTCTGGCGGTAGAGCGTGACGTGGCGCAGCACCGGCTGGAGGTCGCGGTGGTCGATCGCGGCGATCGCCTCGGGGCCGGCGAAATGCTCGGTCAGCACCGCCATCACCTTGTTGACCTGCACGTCGGAGGCGCGCGCCGACAGGATGGCGGCGACCAGCAGCTCCCACGGATCCCGCGCGTGCAGCTCGCACGAGGCCTCCGGGTACCGCCGCTCGAGTTCCGCGCCGACGTGTTCCGGTTCGATGACGGCGCGGTCCATCCGTGATGCCTAATTGACGTAGTGGGCGACCCACCCGGCGGGGTCGCGGAACAACCGGATGGCGGTGATCTTCCGGTCGTCGCACAGCCGGAATTCGTGATGATAGTTGGCTGGCACCGAGATGAAATCGCCCGGGCGCAGTTCGATGTCGAGCGCATCTGTGCCCTGCGGAAAGACAGTGAAGACGCCGCGGCCCTGCACGCAGAAACGTACTTCGTCCTCGGTGTGCAGGTGCTTCTTGTCGAATTTCGCGAGCATGACGTCGAGGTTCGGCGTGTCCGGCCACAGGCTGACCACGTCGGCGGTGACGTAGCCGCCTTGGCTCTTCATGCGCTCGAGTTCCGGCTTGAACGCCGTCAGCACGTCCTGCTTCTCGGTGTCGGCGAGGTTGCGGCTGCGCAGATGCTCCGGCAGGCGCTCGACTCCCCAGGTCTCGAAGCCGATGCCGATGTCGGCGAGCGCCTTGGCGATCTGCTCACGATCGGTCACGGTGGTCTTGGTCTTGCGATAGGTCAGCACGGCCATGGTCGTTCAGTCCTGTGGAATCGGGCGAGGTCCGAGGTCAATGGTGACAGATATCACCGAGTGCTCGCCGGTGGAAGGCGTCAGTATACGTCGTCATGTCCGAGTTCCATCCGAAATGACCGCAGCGCCATGACGGCACCCGCCGATGGCGCCGCACCAGCAGCAGGCGATGGTCTGCGCTTCCTGCCGGGAATCGGTCCCGCCAAGGCGGCCGCGCTCGCCGACGCGGGATTCACCACGGTGTGGCATCTGCTCCATGCGGTGCCGCGCCTGCTCGGCCCGCCGCCGCCGCTCTGCGAGCGCGGACCGCTCGAGCCGGGCAGCGAAGTGCGGGTG
>JACDEN010000160.1 GCA_013816415.1 Planctomycetota bacterium | reverse complement strand
GCGCCCGCCTCATCGACGTCATCCGGCCGCCTCGGCGTCCAGCGCCATCCGAGCTCGATCATGCCGCCTGAGCGATCCGCCGGCTCCGCCACGTCGTCGCGGATGCGCCGATCGCTTTCAACCCCGCTGCCGCCGGCGAACGCCGCCGCCAGCCCGCCGCCAGATCATTCGGCGTCATCGGCGGATGCACATGCACCGCTGCAGATCGATATTCCGGGAGACGACGGCCCCGTGGGCTACGACCGAGCGGTGGTCTGCCGGAAATGCTCCGCGGAATTCGTCGCCACCGTCGATCAGCTGCCCTGCACGGTCGCCTGCACCAGGTGCGGCGCGCTCAACCCGCTGCCGGCGCGCTGAGCGCGTCCGCGCTCAGGTGTGTTCGGCCGGCACCAGGGCGATGCCGAAGGGCGTCGGATCATCGACGCGCACGCCAGCGAGGACGGCGCTCACCTGCTGATGCTGGGCGTTGGTCGCGATATCCAACGCATGGCGCCCATCCGCATCGACGATCGTGCGGTCGGCGCCGCGCACGAGGAGCAGTTCGACCAGATCGGCGTGGCCCCGGCCGGCGGCCAGCATCAGGGCGGTGCGGCCGTTGCCGTCGCGCGCATTCACCGACGCGTTGTGCTTGAGCAGATCGCCGACCATGTCGATGCTGCCGCCGATCGCTGCCCAGTGCAGCGGCGCGTTGCCCTGCTGATCGCGCATGTTCACGAGCGCGCGGCGGTCCATCAGCATCTTGAAGAGGCGGCGGTCGCCGCGCTGGACGCTGATCGCGATCGGTGTCACTCCGCCGGCATCCGCCGCGTCGACCTCGGCGCCGTTGACCAGCAGCAGCCGTGACGCCTCGGTCTTCCCCGCGACCGCCGAGGCATGGAGCGGGGTGCGTTGACGCGCGTCGCGCACGCAGACATCCGCGCCGGCCTTGATCAGCAGGGTGATGATGGCGATGTGACCGTTCTCGGCGGCCACATGCATCGGCGCGCACATCGCACCAAAGGGCTCCGGATCCGCACCCTTGGCGATCAGCAAGGCGGCGGCGAATGCGCGCCCGAGGGCGGCCGCGCCATGGAGTGGCGATTCGCAGCGCGCGTCGAAGGCGTTGAGGTCGGAGCCGCCGGCGATCAACGCCTCCATGGCGTCGAGATGTCCGTGCCGGCTGGCGAGGTGCAGCGGGGTCGCGCCCTCGCCATCGCACCGGTCGGGACCGGCATCGCGGCTGAGCAGGATGTCGACCGCCTCGCTCTGATTGACCAAAGCGGCGAGATGCAGCAGGGTCCAGCCGCGGCGGTTGGCCCGCTGGGCCAGCGCCGGCGCAGCGTCGATGGCGGCGCACAGCTCGGCGACCGCGCCCGACTCGATCAAGCCGGCGCAGGCGCTGTAGCCTGGATCCTTGCGGTCCTCGGCGGTCAGTGGCAGGTGGGCCCGCTCGGTGCGCATCCCCTAACTATACCCTGGATTCGCCCCCTTGGCCGGACCGGCCGGGCCAGCCCGTTTGACGCTGGCACAGACGCTTGCCCAGCTACGGTCCCAGGCGGGGGGTATGATGAGGCGCCTGCTGGTCATGACACTCCTGGCCATGGCCGCGCTGGGCTGCGGAGAGCGCCCCGGTCGGGCACCCGGCATCATCGGGCTCGAGGTGGATGCCCGCGATCTGCCGCGCGGCCTCCTGCATGCGCGCGAGATCCTGCCCGTCCGGCCCGGCACGGCCTGGCTGTGGTTCCCGAAGTGGATGCCCGGCACCCATGCGCCGTGCGGTCCGGTCGAGAACCTCGGCGGGCTGCGCATCACGCTGCCCTCGGGCGCCACGGTCGCCTGGCGGCGCGACGACGAGCAGCCGAACCGTTTCCGCTGCGAGATCCCGCCCGACGCCGACCGCGTGGTCGTCGCCATCGACTACCTCTGCAACAACCCGTCGGTGAATTCCGACGGCGTCGACAGTTTCGGAAACGTGGACATGGGCGTGGTCAACTGGAACACCTGCCTGATGTACGCCGAACCGCCAGAGGGCGCTGCCGGCGCCGACGACGCCGTGCGCCTGCGTGCGCAGATCCGCCTGCCTGACGGCTGGGGCCGGACCTGCGCCATCGATTCGATGCCCGACGACGATGGCTCGCTCCACCTGCAGGAATGCTCGCTCGCCGAACTCATCGATGCGCCGCTGCTCGCCGGCGTCAACCTGCACAGCGTCGCGATCTCCGACGGCCGGCTGCGGGTGTCGCTCGATATGCTCGGGCCCGCGGGACAATCGCTGGAGATCGACGACGAGGTCGTGGCCGAGCTGCGCTCGCTGGTGCGCGAGATGGAAGCCGAGTTCCCGGGCCCGGCGCCGTTCGCGCAGTACCACCTGCTCACCGTCCTGAGCGACGTCATCCCCGAGACCGGCCTCGAACATCAGCGCTGCAGCCTCAACATCTTCCCGGTCGCCGAGTGGAACGGCGGCGCATCCAGCGAGGCCCTCGGTCAGCTGGCGCACGAGTTCTGCCATGCGTGGTGCGGAAAATACCGTCGTCCCGCGGGCATGGTCACCGGAGACTACCACCGCGCCGAGCACACCTCGCTGCTGTGGGTGTACGAAGGCCTCGACATGTACCTGGGTGAGGTGCTCTCCGCGCGCGCCGGCATCGTCGATGCCGACGGCTTCGTAGCCCGCGTCGAGAACTTCGCCGAAGAGATGGCGCTGCAGAGCGGCCGCGCGTGGCGGTCGGTCGAGGACACCGCGATCGCCAACTGGCAGCTGCGCGCGCCCTGCCGGCGCTGGGGCGAGCTGCGCCGCGATCAGGACTATTACCTGGAGGGCATGCTGTTCTGGATCGAGGCCGACGCGATCATCCGCACGGAAACGCAGGGTGCGCGCTCGCTCGACGATGTCTGCGCGCGATTCCTCGCGGTCGAGCCGGGCGCGTCGCCCCGCCCCTACACCGGTGACGATGTGGTCGCTGCGCTCACCGCGGTCCTGCCCTATGATTGGCGCGGTCTGGTCGAGAGCCGGATCATGCGGCCCGCCGCCTCGCCGCCGTGGACCAGTCTCGAACGCTGCGGCTACCGCGTCGACATGAGCGCGAAGCCATCCTCGTCGCCGACGGCGATCCGCGAGCACGGCTTCGATGAGCGGTGGTCGCTCGGGATGTCGATCCAGCGCGGGATCGTCTCGGCGATCGTCCCAGGCAGCGCGGCCGATCGTGCGCGACTCGGTCCCGGCATGCGCGTGTCGCTGGTCGACGGGAAGCCGCTGAGCGCGGCCAGCCTGATGGATGCGCTGACGCGCTCACGCACCACCGGGGTGGTCAGCCTGCGCTGCAATGACGGCCACGGTTGGCGCGACGTCCAGCTCGCCTATGACGGCGGCCCCCAGCGGCTCACCATATCCCGCTCGAGCGATGCGCCGGATCTGCTCGCGGCGATCGCCCGGCCGCGCGCAGCGGCCGCCCAGATTCCGCAGACCGCCATCCTGCCTGCGGTGGACAACGTGCCGGTGGCACCCGCCCCAGATGGCTCCTTGCAAACTGTTCCGTGACAATAACTTGCGGATTCGGATCCAGGATTCCTCGGTGGCTGGAAATCGGTTGCCGGGGGCCGGGGCGATGCGATAGTGGGAACGTTCCCAACGATCATGAGCGCTCCCAATCTCATCGATATCGCTCGCCGCGCCGGGGTGGGGAAATCCACCGCAGCGCGCGCCCTCTCGGGCACGGGCGCGGTCAGCGAGAGCACGCGGGCCAAGGTGCTGCGCGCGGCCGAAGCCTGCAAATACCGTGCGAACACCGCGGCGCGCACGCTGCGCCGCGGCCACAGCCGGCTGCTCGGCGTCGCGATGTCCGACTCGACCTCGCGTGGATTCCTGAGCTTCGCGGTGACCGCGCAGAAGCTCGAAGGGATCGCGCACGGTGCGAAGTGGCTGGGCTACGACCTCCAGCTGTTCATCGAGGATCTCGAGGATGTCGAGGCGCTGCGGCGGCTGACCATCGAGAAGGATGTGCGCGGCTTCTTCTTCAACGGCCACGTCCAGCCGGCGGTGCTCGACCTGCTCAAGCGCTACCGCATCCCGTGGATCGGACTGAATTGGCGCCATGCCGACCGCCCGGCGGATCCGCACTGCTGGACGGATTTCGCCCATGCCGGCCGCACCTTATCCGGACATCTGGCCGCGATCGGCTGCCGACGCGTGCTCTCCAACGATTGGCTCTCCGCGGCGTACGGACCCTACGCCGACGGCCTGCGCGCTGGGTGGCAGGCGGCGGGGCGCGCGGCATCTGACCTGGTCATCCTTTCCGGATACGATCTGCGCAGCGGGGCGCGGTTCAGCGCCGAGATCGAACGCGCGTTGGACGGCGCGAATCCGCCTGACGGCATCCTGTCCTCGTTCGACGGCGGCGTGAAGGACATCTATCGCGCGCTGCGCGAGCGCGGACTGCGACCCGGCGCGGACATCGCGGTGGCCACCTTCGACGACCTCGAGGTCGCGGCCAACCTCGAGATCCCGTGCACCGCGTACCTGCAACCTACTTTCGAGATGGGCGAGACGGCAGTGCGCGAGATGGACCGCCTGCTGACCCAGGCCCAGCGCGGGGACGTCGCGCGCGATATTCCCGGCACGCTCAACGTGCGCGAGTCGACCCGGCTGTTCCAAGCGCGGAATCGCGCTGAAACCCATTGAAACCTCTTTTATCCACGGTTGGGATCGTTCCCACAAAGTCCCCCAAAGGAAGTCCGCCATGACCATCGCCGCCCAGGGAACCTCGCACGCCAGCGCCTTCGCGCGCGACGGCTACGTCATCGTCGAGGATCTCTTCACCCGCGCCGAGATGGAGCAGGCGAAGCGCGAGTGCCAGCGCGTCCTCGCCGCCAAGGGCCACGCCTCGGACGGAAACAATGCAGACCGGACGAAGAACCAGGACAACGGCGTCAACGTCGGCCTCGCGGGCCACAGCGATGTCATCCGCAGCCTGCACGGCGATGCGCGCATCGTCGACATCCTCGCGGACATCATCGGGCCGAACATCGAGTTCTGGAGCGACAAGGCGGTCTACAAATCAGCGGTCGTCGATTACGGCTCGCCCTGGCACCAGGATTGGCCGTACTGGCGCGGTGCGCACAAGTATTCGGTGTGGATGGCCCTCGACGACGCGACGCCGGAGAATGGATGCCTCAAGCTCGTCCCGGGAACGCACGCCTCGCTGCTGACCCATGGATGGAACGACGCCGAGGGCATCGGCTTCTGGAACCGCATGCGCCCGGAAGACGTCGACGAGGGCAAGGCGGTGGTCGCCTCGATCAGAGCGGGAAGCGTGATCGTGTTCCACGACCTGGCGCTGCACTCGTCGTTTCCCAATACGTCCGGCAAGGATCGCTGGTGCATCATCAGCACCTACCGCGACGGATCGGCCGACGATTACGAGTACGGATTCGCGAAGGCGAATTTCATGGCGCGCGGGAAATGGATCGGGAAGTCGTTGGGAGCACCGCCGCAGGAGGCGTGACGCTGTCCTGACGGCCCGGTCCCGCGCCGCTCACCCCTGCTGCGTGATCTCCTTCGGCAACGTCGCATTCACCGCGAACTCCCCCTCTCCATCGAACACATGCGAGAAGCGCGTGTCGAAGGCGACCTGCAGCTTATCGCCCACCGCGCAGCGGTGATGGGCGTCGCACTTCATCGTCAGCACCTGCTCGATGCCGTCGGGCTTGATGTAGACGTATTGGTGGTCGCCCATCAGCTCGAGCACCTTGACCTGGACCGGCAGGACGGATGCGCCGGGCGCCGCCGGGACGTAGGCGGTGTTCGAGAGATGCTCGGGGCGGATTCCGAGGGCGACGGTCTTGCCGGCGAGGCCGGACAGGCGGTCCTGCACCGCCATGGTCAGGCGGATCGCACCGATGCCGGCGGCCTGGAAGGTGGCCCCACCGGTCGCGGCGGTGACGGCTCCCGAGAGAAAGTTCATCACCGGAGTGCCGATGAAGGCGGCGACGAAACGGTTGTAGGGATGATCGTAGACGGTGGTCGGCGACGCCACCTGCTGGATCTCGCCGTTGGACATGACGGTGATGCGATCGCCGAGCGTCATCGCCTCGATCTGGTCGTGGGTCACGAACACCATCGTGGTCTGCAGCCGCTGCTGCAGCGTCTTGAGCTCGTAGCGCATGTCGGCGCGCAGCTTCGCGTCGAGGTTCGAGAGCGGCTCGTCGAACAGGAACACCTGCGGCTGGCGGACGATCGCGCGGCCGAGCGCCACGCGCTGACGCTGTCCTCCCGAGAGCTGCTTCGGCCGCTTGGGCAGGTGCTCGACCAGGTTCAGCATCTTCGCCGTCGCCTGCACCGTCTCCTCGATCTTCGCCCTGGGCACTTTGCGCAGCTTTAGACCGTACGACATGTTCTCGTAGACCGTCATGTGCGGATAGAGCGCGTAGTTCTGGAACACCATGGCGATGTCGCGGTCCTTCGGTTCGACGTCGTTGACGCGCCGGGTGCCGATGG
>JACDEN010000744.1 GCA_013816415.1 Planctomycetota bacterium | reverse complement strand
AACCGGAAGTGGTTCCAGCGCGTTCGCGGGTAGCGCTTCTTGAGATAGGCCCGCACCTTGGCCGCGCCGCGCTTGACGATGGTGCCCTTGCCGACGCGCACCGTGCGTCCGCCGCGGAACAGGCGGAACGAGAAATAATGGTTCATGGCGCGCCTCCGGATCTGGCTCCAGCGTAGCGGCGGGCGCCGCGCGGCGGCAAGCCTATCCTGGCAGCCGTCGCGAGCCTGTGCGACGCGCCGGGTAGCCGTACGTCAATAGGCGAGATCGACGATCAGCGGATAGTGGTCGGATCCGACGCGGCGGCCGACCGTGCGCGACAGGACGGTGACGCCTGAGGACACCACGCAGTGGTCGATTGGGATCCACAAGGGCGGAGCGAACGACGGCCACGATGCCTGTACGCCGAAGCCGCGATGGCTGTCGCGTAGGCGTCCGTCGCGCAGCAGATCATGGAAGACCGGCGACCACGGCGTGCAATTGAAGTCGCCGCCGAGGATGGTGGGAGCGGTCTCGGCGGCGGCGAGCACAGCCAGCTCGTGCAGCTGCCGATCGCGCCACCGTGCCCGCTCCTGTCCGAGCGGAGGAACCGGATGAGTGGCGACGACCGTCAGGCCGTCGAGCCGCAGCACCGCGCTCGGCAGCTCGCCTCCGGCGAGGACGATCTCGGATGCGCCGGGAAGGCGGCTGAACACCGCGATACCGAAAGCGTCGTGACGCGGGTGGCTGCAGAGGTCGGGATAGCGCGCGAGCAGCGGCAGCAGCTGGCGCATCCAGACATGATCGACCTCGACCAGGGCCACCACATCCGGGTCGAGCTCGGCGACCAGCTTCAGCACCTCGGCATAGGCGTGGTTGGTCTGTTCGACGTTGAGGAATAGGATCCGCGCGCGATGCGGGCCCACGGCTCCCGCAGGCGCTGCGACGTACAGGGGCACGATGCACGCGAGGTTGATGATGATCAGCACAGCGGCGGCCGCAGCGCCCTTCCAGCGCCGTGCGAGGACGAATGGGACGGCCATGGCCAGCGACAGCGCGAGGTACTGCACATGGAAATGGCAGAACAGTTCGAGGAACCACCACCAGCGGGCACCGCATGCGGCGAGCATCGACGATGCCGCGGCGATCAGGCCGAGCCACGGCAGCGACCACACGGACAGGCGGGGTGACGTGGACAGGGTCCGCGGAGATTCGTCCACCGGCATGCGTCCACGCTACGACAGCGACGACCGCGGCAATGGCGGTATGACCCGCAGGTCATCCGCCGCCACGCTGAACCAGCAGCCGTTGTCCGTTATCGGCAAGAGGACCGCTGTTGTCGGATAGCACATGCGGAACGAACCTTCGGCCAACGGATGGCCTGCGTCATCCTTTCTGCTCTCGAGATCACCAACCTTCGTTCTGCGCTCTCTCTAACTGACAACGGCTGTCCGCTTGCCGAAAACGGAGAACGGCTGTCCGAAACCGACAACTCATAGAGGATTACCGCTGTCAGCTATCCGAGCGATTCACGGCCTTTTCCGCCATTCGCCGGCGTGCTTCTCGAAGCGCGCCTCACCGACGCCGACGAAGCGGGCCCCGTCCCATGCGCGCACCGCGATGGCCAGCGAGGGACCATCGATGGTGATCAGGTTGTAGGAGTTCGCCTCGCCGCGGCGCCGGCGCGAGGTCGCGGTGCCCGCCTGCGCGACCAGGATCGAGCGCGTGATCGTCTGGTAGTGGCTCTTGACGTCGCCGGTGAAGCCGCGGTGCAGGTGGCCGGCGAGCAGCAGATCGACCGAGCAGGCCTCGAGGTCGCGCACCGCGTGGTCGGCGCGGCCGACGACGTGCTCGAACGCACCTCCCTCCGGCGGGATGAACTGGTGATGGGTGACCACCACCTTGAAGGCGGAAGGATTGGCCGGGGACAGGCGGCGGCGGATCGCCGCCATCTGGCGGGCATTGATCCGACCGCCTTTCCAGGTCCACGAGCGCGCGGTGGTGATGCCGAGCACCGACAGCTCGGCGTCGCCCCAATACGGCTCGGTATCGGCGCAGATGTACGCGCGATAGCGGCCGAGCGGCGCGGTGAAGCGCCGTACGATGTCATAGAGCGGCACGTCGTGGTTGCCCGGCACGATCAGCCGCGGCGTGGGCAGGCGCGCCAGCCAATCACGCGCGGAGATGAATTCCGGCACCTTCGCGCGCTGCGTCAGGTCGCCGCTGACCACCACCAGCGACGGC
>JACDEN010000743.1 GCA_013816415.1 Planctomycetota bacterium | reverse complement strand
GCCCTGGTCGAGCCAGGGCCCGAGCGCCCACAGCCACAGGATCGGCGCCGCCACCGCCGCGAGGATTCCCGCGGCCGCGAACTCCGCGAACGAACGCACCGCCGGCACCGCACCCCACCACAATCCGATCATCCCAGCCAGGGTCGCGAGCGTGGTCAGGGACAACGGGACCGCGACGCGACGCAGCGTGGAGCGCACGCGGTGCCCTCCGGCGATGATGGTCTCGGCGTGGCCATTGAGCAGGTGCAGCGAGGTGATGACCGTGGTGCCCATCACCAGCGGCGGCAGCAGGCCGAGCACCGCGTCGAGCGGATGCCCGACGGCGTTGATCACCGCATAGGTCCACGCGAGCGCGGTCGGTACCGCGAGCGCGGCGATCAGCACCAGGCGCGCATCGCGCAGGAAGAAGGCCAGGAACACCAGCAGCACGGCGAAGATCAGCGGCACGGTGATGCGCTGATCGGCGTTCACCGCGCGGCTGATCGCGCGCTTCTGGGCAGGCAGTCCCGCGATCAGCACCTCGCCCGCCGGCGCGGCGGCGCGCGAGAGCTCCGTCAGCCGGTCCTGGAGGTGCGACAGCCCGCGCTCATCGAGCCCGAGCGATGGTTCGACCACGATCGCGCCCACATCTCCCGAAGCGGACACCAGCAGCCCGGAGTACAACGGATGCTGCAGGATGCGCTCGCGCTGGCCGGGAAGCCAGGCCCCGCCGGCGCGCACGCCGCGCGGCAGCAGCGGCACGGCCTCGATATCGCCATCGACGATCGCGACGTCACGCGCGTCGACCAACGCGGTCACCTGCTCGACTCCCGGCAGGATGCGGACCGCATCGACGACCCGGCGCTGCCATGCCAGGGCATCGGGCGCGAGCACGTCGGCGGCGAATAGCGCGATGACGAATCCGTCCGAGCGTCCGAAGCGTTCTTCGATGCGCTGGAGATCATTCCACGCCGCGCCGGAGGGATCGATCCAGGCGTCGTTCCCGGCCTCGACATCGATGCGCAGCGCGATCGGGACGGCCAGCCCGAGCAGCAGCAGGGCGATGGACGCGCGCAGGATCGGTGGAACCGGCCGCATCACGGCATCGCCGGCGTGCTCACAGCCGTTCGAGCAGCAGCGCTTCGGCGGTCAGGCCCGGCCCGAAGGCGAACATGCCCATCGCTCCGCTCCATGGCGTCGCGAGTTCATCGGCGAGGATCGCCAGCACCGTGCCGCTGCTGCGGTTCCCGCCATCGCTAAGCGCGCGGCGGCTGCATACCAGGGCCTGCTCGTCGAGACCGAGCGCCTTCGCCGCGACATCGACGATGCGCGGGCCGCCGGGATGGATGATCCAGCGCGCGCTCGCGGGCGGCACGTCCTTGCCGAGCATCTCGGCGCACAGCGGCGCCAGGTCCGCCGACAGCGATCCGGTGATTGCCGGCGACAGACCCAGCACGAAGCCGTGGTCCCCAGCGTGCCAGGTCATGTGCGCACCGGTGTCGGGGATCAGCGCGCTCGCGTCGCCGATGATGCGCACACGCACGGAATCAGGTCCGTCCGGCGCCTCGCCGCCGCGCACCAGGGCCGCGCTCGCGCCGTCGCCGAACAGGCAAGCCGCGAGCAGGGCGTCGTCGTGCGGTCCGGCCTGGAGGTGCAGCGAGCTGAGTTCGCAGCACACCACCAGCACCTGCGCCGAGGAATCGGCCCGGCAGATATCGCGGGCGACGCGCAGCGCCGGGATCGCCGCATAACAGCCCATGAACGCGATCATGGTGCGCCGCACGGTGCGAGGCAGTTCCAAGGCGCTCACCAGCTGGATGTCGAGGCCGGGAGCGACCGCGCCGGTGCAGGGGACGACCACCAGATGCGTCACCCGCGAGAGATCGCCGATGCGCGCGGCCTGCACTGCCGAGACAGCCAGCGGCAGCGCACGCTGGTCGAACATGCGGCTGCGCTCCCCGGTGCCGGGGCCTGGCTTGCCGGCGATCGGCCAGAACGCATTCCCCTCGGCGCCGAACACGTCGAGCACGCTATGCCGGAACGAGACGCCCACGCGCTCGGTGAATTTGCGCCAGCGCGCCAGGCTGGTGCCCGGCGCCAGGCGCGGCTCCATCCACGCCGAGAAGGTCTGCTGCGGAACCGCTGGTCCGGGCAGCGCATGGCCGACGTGGGTGATCCAGGCGTTGGCCATCGGGTCTCCGGGCGGCCAGGCTACGAGCGGGGAAAGGCGCTCAATCTCTCCCACGC
>JACDEN010000742.1 GCA_013816415.1 Planctomycetota bacterium | reverse complement strand
GGATCACCCGATTCGGCGGCCGAGCGGCGGGCGCGCTCGATCTCGGTCAGCGCGAGCTCGAGGTCCTGCCGTTCGAGATCCGTCTCGGCCCGGCCGAGCACGGTGAGCGCGAGCAGCGCGGGGTCGCCGGTGAGCTCGGCATGACGTACCGCTTCGAGTGCGGCAGCATCCGCTTCACGCAGGTCGGCCATCTGGCGGGAGCAGAGGCCGAGGTTGTGCCATGTTTCCGCCGCGCCGCGCCGGTCGCCCAGCCGTTGATAGGAGAGGAGGGCACTCCGGTAGAGGCCCAGCGCAACCTCGGGACGGCCGCGAAGGTGGGCGACGGAGGCCAGGTTGTTGGCGGCGCGGGCCGCGACCAGCGTGTCGCTGAGCTGCCGCGCGAGCTCGAGCGCTTCGCTGAACGTACGCTCCGCTTCGTCGAGCTCACCGCGCTCGAAGGCGATCGCGCCCAGCAGGTTGGCAGCACGCATCTGCCCGTCGATGTTGGCGCGGGCAAGGAACTGCTCGAGCGCCCGCCCGGCCAGCTCGGCCGCACGATCGATGCGACCGATTCGCGTCGCGGCAGCCGCGACGACCAGCTCGGCCTCCGGATCGGTCGGCGCGTCGCGGGTGGCCGTGCGATCGAAGAGCTCGAGCGCCTCGCGATACCGCGCGGCTCTGACGAGTTCTCTCAGCTCGCGAAGGGCATCCTCAGCAGCGGCCATGTCGCGTCAGTACGCGATCGCGTAGCGGCTGAACCCGGGCAGGTCCGCACGCACGGTCCGGCCGCTGCGCGATACGGTCGAAGGCAGGCGTATGTATGCCGTCCCGGTGCCGGCCTGGCGCCAGATCGCGAGGTGGTTCTCGAGCGAATCGTCAACCTCTTCCTTGCGGCCGTTGTGATCGAGATCGCCATCTGCAGGCGCGTAGCTGATGCGGAGCTCGGCCGGCGACGTGTCGCTGAAGCGAAGGCCCGCGGGCTCCATCTGAAACAGGATCTTGCTCGGATCCATGACGCGGATCGTGATCTGGATCGAATCGCCATCGGCGAAGGGGCTGCCGTCCGGATGGGCGGCGAGCGAGTTCCTGTCCAGCGTCAACCGAAGGTATTCTGCGCCGCGCCCGCCGTGGCCATCACCGAGAAACACCCGGCCCTGGCTTTCAGTCCCGCTCCTGGCGTAGAAGGTGACAACCGTCGCCTCCGGTGGCGGCGAACCAGGCGCGACCTCCACGATGTTCAGCATCGCCTCGGATGACTCGGTCGGACCGCCCGGCGTCGACATGAAGGCGTCGCTGCATGCGCTGGCGACGAGGACGGCTGCTGCGATGCAGGCCTTCCGGGTCAGGCGGCTCGACGCGCGCGCTGGGTGTCCGGCCATAATTCTGATCCTTGTGGAGGTTGGCATTGCGGCGCAGACCTGCAAGCCCGGTACCACGCGGCTCGATGCATCAACTGCGCGAAGGTAAACAAGTTAAGACGCGTGTCATCGGGTGGCTACCCGGGTGTCGCACCGCCGGCACGCCACAATTGTATCTTCGTGTTCCACCGCATCGCGCCAGCGGGTACTATTGTAGCGACCCCTTCGAAGGAGGATTCGTGAGCCTGCGCCCCGGCGCCATGGCCCTGCTTGCCGCCGTCGCTGCCCTCGGGTGCCGGAACGCCGAGTCGGGTAGCTCTTCGGACTGCACCCAATGCGGCACGGTCGTGATCGCCGCGACCGGCGAGCCCTCCGCGATCGTTCCACCGCTGGTCATGGAGACCGTTGGGCGCGATGTGGGCGACCTGATCTACGAGCGCCTCGCCGACCTCTCCCCTGGCGGCGCGCCGGTCGACACGGCGGCGTTCCGCCCGCGGCTCGCGAGCCGCTGGGAGCGCATCGACTCACTCGACCTGCGATTCCACATCCGGCCAGGCGCCAGCTGGCACGATGGGCGGCCGGTGACGGCCGAGGACGTGGTGTTCTCCTTCGGCGTTTATGCAGATTCGATGGTTGACGCGCAGGCGCGGTCGTACGTCGCCAACCGCATCGCGGTGGTGGCGGAGGATTCCGCGACCGTGCGCATGCACTTCGCCGCGCCCTCGGCCGAGCAGCTCTACGACGCGACCTATCACGTGCGCATCATTCCGCGTCACGTCTGGTCGGCAATTCCCCGCGCAGGCTGGGCGGCCGACACCGCCGGCGCGCACCTGATCGGCTCAGGTCCCTATCGATTTGCGGGATGGCAGCGCGGACAGGCGCTCACGCTGG
>JACDEN010000741.1 GCA_013816415.1 Planctomycetota bacterium | reverse complement strand
CTGCGGGCCTACCCCCCGGGCTTTGTCGGGGCTCGATGTCGCTGGCAAGGCCAGCGACATCGAGGGCGGATGGCTTCGCCATTGTATCCGCCCACCGCCCCTCGGCGCCCGCCCCATCGTAGCGCGACGGGGCCCCCGCCTGAGCAGTTACCGCGCAACATCACCGCGCCACAGCGCCGGCGCCTGCCCGGGGCATTTTGCCCGGGCGCTACGCGAGCCCCAGCCATCCCGCCGAGCGATGGGGACATGGCCGTCCGGGGCCGTGGGATATGGTCAGCGGCGGAGACCGCGATGCACGAACGCCTGACGGATGCGCAACAGCCGACCATCCAGCGCGTCGCTGGACGAGTGCGCGTCCACAGCCCCTTCTGGACCATCGAGCACGACCCCGCGCACGGCGGCGCCTGGACGTCGCTGGTCTTCACCCACGGTTCGGGGTCGAATCTCCTGCGCGCGCCGGTGTCGAGCGCGATCAAGTTCGCCTTCGCCGATCCCGAGTCCGACGGCGCGTTCACCATCTACCACGAGCGCAACGAGCACGCGGCCGTGCTGTCGGTGGGGACCTCGGAGGCGGGTCATCCCCAGGTGGTGGCCGAGGGCTCGTATCGCGACGAAGCGGGAGCGACCTGCGCGGTGCGCTTCCGCCGCACCACCGAATACCGTCCGCACGGCCTGGTGCACGCGACCTTGGACGTGATCGGCGATCCCGGCCGCGACGACGTCGTCGAGGTGTGTGCGTTCGACCTCGCCTTGCGGCCGGGCCTGAGCGACTCGTTCGTGCGTCCGCACCCGTCGCAGATCGGCGGCGATCTGCTGGGTTGGGGAAAGTGGCAGGATCTGCGCACCACCTCCGGCACCGCGTTCCAGTCGCCCTGCGCGCCGCTGTACGTGCTGTGCATGGAGCGCGGCGTCGAGGGCATCGAGGTGTCGATGCCGTCCGAGCTGCACGCCTGGGACCGCGGGCTCAAGCCGGATCTCGGGCTCGGACTCTATCACCTCGCGCACGGGCCCGACGGCACCGCGCTGCAGCTCTCGCCGTACTGCATGGCGTATCGCCGCCGGCCGGTGAGCGTGCGCGGCACCACCTCGTTCCCGCTGCGCATCGCGCTGCCCGCGATCAAGCCGCGCGAGCAGCTGTTCTCGACCATGTTCCACGCCGGCATCGGCAGCCGCTGGATCAGCGATGCGCAGCTCGGCGAGTGGGCCTCCGCCGGCGTGCGACTGATCCGTTTCCACAACGATTACCGCGAGAACGGCCCGTTCTGGCACGACGGCGTATACCCGCCGTACGATGCCGACGGCATGCGCGAGCTCAGGCGGATCATCGACACCTGCCACCGCCTGGGCATGCGCATCGTGCCCTATGTCTCGCTCAAGGAGTTCCATCCCGAGGCGCCGGGCTATGCCGAGAACCACCGCGCCTGGATGCACATGGTCGCGCCGTCGGTCGACGTCATCCACACCTTCATGGGCAGCGGCGAGTATGGCGGCGTGATGTGCATGCGCAGCAGCTGGAAGGAATTCCGCCAGCGCGCCATCGACATCATGCTCAACGACCTGCCGTGGGACGGCCTCTATTTCGATTGGACCACGCCTCATCCGTGCAAGCACCCAGACCACGCGGTCGGCGAATGGCATTCCGACAACGACGAATTCCACGAGTTCCTGCTGTGGTGCCGCACGCGCATCGGCCGCGACGGATACCTCTTCCTGCACCTCTCGGGCACGCCGTCGCTGGTCGCCGAGAACCTGTGCGACCTCGCCTCGGTCAACGAGGACGCCTACGGGCCGAACATGGCCTACCGTCCGGGCGAGCACCGGCCCCAGTGCGATTTCATCCCGATCGTGCCGCACCAGCTGATCGCCAACGTGGGCGTCGAGGATACCCCCGCGGGATTGGTCCCGCGCTATGAGGATCGACGTGCGCATGCCATCATCGCCGGCTGCTTCCTGCAGGGCAAACCGACCAACACCGACAACGCCCCCGGTTTCGCCCGCATGGTGCTCGCCGAGATGCGCCTGTTCGCTGGCCTCGATCTAAATTCCTACGCGTTCCACCAAGCCAGCGACCGTCCGCTCGAGACCGGCTGCGCCGACGTCTACGCGGCGGCGTTCACTGCGCGCGGCCGCCTGCTGATCTACGTCGCCAACCAGGGCGATGCCGAGCACGCGGGTGTCCTGCGCTTCGCGCGCGCACCGGAGCTGGTGGGAGCGGGGCCGACGCTGCGTTGC
>JACDEN010000159.1 GCA_013816415.1 Planctomycetota bacterium | reverse complement strand
ACCCCCGCGAGCGATTCCGAGGCGATGGTCAGTCCGATCAGATTGAGATGGCTGCAGTCGTTGGCGTCGATCGGCGGCACGCGCACGTCGAGCGGCGGATCCGCGGCAATGATCTCGATCGGAGCGGACTCGCTGCCGCGACGGTCGTTGAGCGTCGCGAATCCGCGGACGTCCGCGGCATGGACGCCGGCGCACAACCAGATCCGCCAGCCGTGGTCGGTGTCGGCTCCGTCGCGTGGGATGCGCTGCCAGGCGGCGGCGATGGTGCGCAGCGCGGTGGCCCGCGTCCCGCCGTCGGCGTCGTCGAGCCCCGAGACGGGATCGACCCACAGTTCGGCCATCGGTGGATGCGGGTTGGAGGACGAGGGCACTGGGGACTCCACGGTCTGAACGGGATCCTCCTCGACCTCGACCAGGTGCGAGCGAATTCGGAGTATGGGCCTGCGCCCGTTTCCGCTCGAAAAAATCAGCGCAATCACCGCGCCAGTCGCGGGATGGATCCCAGGTGCACCAGCGTTTCTCAGCGCAGCATGCGCTGCTCCTGCACCGGAAACCACGGTGGCAGGGGTACCGCGCGCGGCCAAGATTCTTGAAACCCGGACGCACCGCCGCGCCTATATTGAGGTATCCATGCCCGTCCTCACCCCGCCTCCGCTCGCGCGTCTCATCGGCTTGGCGCAGGCCGTCGCGCGGCTGGCCGCGGATCGCGACTCCCAGGCGTGGGCGGTGGTGCTTGAACAGGCCGGGCCGCATCTCTGGCGGATGGTCAGCCGTCTAACCGGGGACCGCACCGTCGCCGAGGACGCGGTCCAGGACGCCCTGCTGCTGGTGCGGAACCACGCCCGCACGTTCAGCTATCCGGGCGCGGATTCCGACGCCGCTGCGCTGGATGATGTCCATCGCCGCACACGCAGGGATCGGCAGGATGATCATGGCCCGGATGGCCATGAGAAATCACATCTACGGCCGCGACATATATTCTCGATCGCGCGTTCCGTACGGCGGGACGCGGTCGTCCGGCGACGTCCCGGCGAGTTGCACGGTGATGCCGAGCAGGCGGTCCGCACCATCGGCACGCCAGCGTCCGAGGATGACGATCGTGAAAGCGTCGGCGGCGGAAGACGCGACGTCCACGGAGAGCTCGCCGGTGAGCACCGCGCGATAACTGCGCCGGCCGTCATCGAGGTCGAACAGCCCGCGCAGGCGCACGCGAATCCGTGACGGCGTGCGCTCGATGATGTCGCTTTCCAGGGCGAGGCCGTGGATGGCGCTGGGGTTCCAAGCGGGTGCTTCGCCGGCAGTGGAGTCGACGGCGAGGTACCGCGCGAGCTTCTCGGCAACCCGTCGCTCAACTGGCTGCGGTCCCGCCCCGTCCGTTCCCGACAGCAGCGCGCGCACCTCATCGGCGAGCAGCCAGAGGTGGTCGCGACCGACCGGGCCGATGGGCCGCCATGCGTCGCCGCCCCGGATGACCGATCGGACGTAGGTGATCGCGGCGAGGCCACCGGCCGGCGGTCGCGGATCATGCCAAGCATCGCGGTCGACGGCGATCGGGAGGGCGACGGCATCGACCGGTCGCGCGGATTCGACCAGCGTCCGCAGCGCATCGCCCGCAGCCTCGGGTTGGCAATCGCCGAGCACCGTGCCATCCGGTGTGATCAGGTAAAAGCCGTCGTAGGTCGACTCGTGCGGGCGCACGGAACGGACCGCCGCGAGGAACTGCGTTCCCACATCATCGGTACGACGCGTCGCCCACCACGAGTCGATCGCGACAGGCACGCAGCGCTCGCGCACCAGGCGCGCGAGCACCGGGTCGGCGGCGAACACGCGTCGACCGATCGCGGCGCTGCCATTGCCGGGGCCGGGCCCCGGTCCCAACGGATGGCCCCAGGCGACCCACAGCAGGAGCGGCTTGTGCTCGGCGGCGCCGCGCGCGATCGCCTGATCGAATTCGAGTACCCATGGCACGGTCAGAAACGCATTTTCGTCGGCGCTCGCCGCGATCACGGACGCCGGCCCACCAGATCCATCGAGTGCCGAAGGCCCCAGCGCGAACGCGCCGGTGCCGTCGGCGATGGCGCCGCCGCCGACGGCGACATCGAACGGGTCACCGGTCGCACCGGCGACGCGCACCCGTCCCTCGTCGACCTCCAGACGCGTCAATCCGGCAGTGCGCTCGATATCAAAACGGGTGCCGACCACCTCGACCCGCAGGTGCGCGGTCTGCACCGCCAGCGGCGCATCCGGCGGCTGCTTGGCCACGGTCGCGATCAGACGGCCGCGCTCGAGGAGGATGCGTTTGCCGCGGCCCTGCGATGTCAGGCTGATCACTGCGTCGCGGTCGAACGCGCAACGCGTGCCGTCCGGGTAGACCAGCGTGATGGTGCCGGAGCGCGCGGTGAGCGTCGATCCAGGGCCGATCGATTCGCCATTACGCACAGCGCGCGTTGAACCCGCGATCTCGAGAACGGCCGCGCCGGATCCGAGTTCGACCACCGTGGCTTCGGGATCGCCATGCGCGGGAGCGATGAGGACGACCAGCGTTGCGGCGAAGGCGATGGCGATGGTTGCGGCGACGCCGACGGCCAAACGGTGCCGGCTCCAACTTCCTCTGCTCCAACCGCGCGCCGGCCGCACGGGACGTCGGCGCTGGCGCGCGGCGGCGAGCAGCTCGACGCGGTCCGCCAGCTCGTTCAGCCGCTTCGGGGTCGAGCCATCGATCGCGTCCTCGATCTGTCGTAGCAGGCCTGCCGGCGTGCCGGAGAGGACCCCGGCCAGCAGGCCGTCGAAGCGGACCGCGGCGACGAACTGCGCGCGCAAGACGGGATCCGCCATCACCCGCACCGCCAACGCCGCGCGTTCCGTGCTGGTCACATCGCGATCGCGCAGCCGCTCGATGACCCACGCATCGTCGTCGCTCATGGCGCACGCTCCAGGCAATCGCGCAGCGAACGGCGGATGCGGTGCAGCGAAACACTCAGCGCATTCACCGTCTGCTGGAATTGCGCGGCGAGTTCAGCGACGGTGCGGCCTTCGAGGTGGCGGTATTCGATCAGCGTTCGTGCACGCGGCGACAATGCGTTTAGGCAGCTCCGCAGGCGCAACGATTGCGCGGCGCGCTCTTCCGACTGCTCGAGGTCGGCGAGGCCCGAATCGACGACGGCGAGATCGAGGGCGTCGCCCTCCAAGGTCGCCTGTCGGCGACGTCTCCGCCAATGGTCCATGAGAAAATTGTGGGCGATCCGCTGGATCCAGGCCAGGAACAATCCACGGGGCTGGTACCGGCCGATGCGCTCGAACAGCGCGACGTACGTCTGTTGGAGGACCTCATCGACCAGCTCGCGCGAATCGCAGAACGAGGCGACATAGATGCGCAGATCGCTTCCCGTGCGCAGCACCAGTTCGCGGAAAGCGGCGCGGTCGCCGGCCTGCCAGGCCAGCGCCAGCCGTTCGAGCTCATCAGGATGGGTGGGTTGGTCCATGGCCTACTCTCCATCAACGTCCGGCAGCGTATGGGATTACCACCTATCCCGGCCGATTGGAAGCCGCCGACCCCGCAGAGTCGGAAGCGGCGAACACGTCCGCGCTGTATCTTCGTCCACGCGCAGGCGATAGCACCATGCAGGCCGGGGCCGGTGGCTGCCCGGAAGATTGCATGTAATGTCGGTCGCGCTTCGCCGTTTGTGCACAGAAGACGTCACCGTCCCTGCCCGACCTCGTTCCGCATCCACTGACCGCCGAGTCGCCCCACGCATGATGGAAGTACCATGATCTACCGCCTCGCCTCGATCCTTCTGCCGTTGCTGCTGTCGGTGGCGGCGATGACCGCCGAGCGGACGGGAGAGCGCCTGCTCTACGACTTCGAGAATCCCAGCGAGCTGGATAGCCTGCGCGAGAAAGCGGAGAACGTCGCGCTGGATATCGTTCAGGACAACGGCGTCACCCACGGTCGCACCTGCTGCCGTGTGGTTTTCAAGCAGGGCGGCGGGTTCGGCGTGGTGATCCTGAGCGGTGAACGCGTGCAGTCGTGGTCGGGCTACGCCGCGATCGCCTTCGACGTGTTCCAGGAACGCGCTCAGAAGACGGCGGTCAACGTCGAGCTGATGGACGGCGCGAGCCGCAATTACGCCACCCGTTGCACTACCGAGACGGTCGTGCGTCCGGGGCGCAACACCGTGCTGGTGCCGATCGATCACGCCAAGCGTAACGGCAAGGAAGGCCGCGACTGGTCCGAGCTCGAGCCGCAGGACAAGATCGATCTCGACCACCTCACCCAGGTGAAAATATTTCTGCAGACGCCCACCGAGGGCGGCGATCTGGTATGGTGGATCGACAACGTCCGTCTGTTGACCGAGTCCGCCGTCGCCGGTCCCGCCATGCACATCGATCTGCCGATCGGATCGCGGGCGTTCGCCTTCGGGCGCTCGACTCCCGAGGTCGTTGGTTTCATCCCCGTCCCCGTAGGTCAGGCGTTCGATGCCGCCACTGGTTTCGGCTTCGAGGGCGCTGCCGCGCCCGCGATGGGCAAAGGCTGGCCGGACCGGCTGACCGGTCGCGGCGTGCTCGATCCGGCGGGCGGTGAAACGCGCTTCACCGTCGCGCTGCCGAACGGCGACTATCGCTGCTGGCTCGCGGGCGGCATGGCGATCGATAGCGAAGCGGTCGGCGCGAATTATGCGCTGCGGGTCGGCGACCAGACGCTCTTCCAGGACACGCCGACGCCGGAGCAGGTGCGCAGCGACAAGTATCTGTATCGCTTTCTGCCGACGCCGTACTCGGAGCGCCCCGACGCCTTGTATGTGGACTACATCGACCGTATGTATCCGACGTGGGACGTCCGCGTCGCCGTGCATGATGGCAAGCTCGCAATCGCCGCGACGCGTTTCTGGCTCTCGGCGCTGGTCATCATGCCGGCCGCGGACGACGCCGGGTTTACGCGGCTCGCAGCGCAGATCCGTGCGCAGCGCATCCTGGCGTTCACCAGCAGCCTGACGCCCGATCCCCAGCACAAGCCGGTGAAGCAGCCCGGAGATGGTGCGGCGGTCGCGTTCATTCCAGATACGACGACGGTGTTCACCCCCGCGACCGCGCCATCCCCGTCCGAACGATCCAGGCGCGCGTACGATCTCGCCGCCGCGCCGGGTGAACGCATCGTCTTCCGACTCGGGCTGACCGTGTTCGAGACCATCGGCCGCTGTCGCTTCGCGGTCTCGGCGCTCAAGGGACCCTCGGCGATTCCGGCGACGGCCGCACGCCTGTACGTGATGGACTACCGGGTCCGCGGTGACGCCGTTCAAGAGGCGGCGCTCAGACCACAGGATCACCTCGACGCGGAAAAAGGTATCACCTGGTGCTTCTACGCGTGGCTGTGCGTGCCCGACGACGCGAAGGCCGGTGATTACACGGGTACGGTGACCGTGACGCCGGCAAGCGGCGTACCGTGGTCGTTCCCGCTCGCGCTGCGCGTGCACTCCTTCCGACTTCAGCCGGCGGCCGCGTCGTTGGGTATGTACTACGACGTCCCGGTCGACGCGCAGACGCACCGCGATCAGCTGAAGTTCATGCGCGAAATCGGCTTCACGGCCACCGTCCTGGCACCGGGTCGCATCACCGGCGTGAAGGACGATCGGGTCCAGATCACCTTCGATGAGGCGGCCTATCAGCGGGTAAAGGATGCGGGATTCGGCAGCGACCCGCGCCAGCTGCAGATGGGCAGTGCGCTCGGCCCCGCGCGCACGCTCGCCCGCACCTACCTCGGCTTCGGCGCCCGCGTCGACCAGCAGCCGGGATGCGAACTCGCTGATGCGCGGCTCAAGCCGCTCTTTATCGACTACCTGCGGCAGTTTTCGGAGTTCGTCCGAGCCAAGGGCCTGGCCATCGCTGTCGAGATCGTCGATGAGCCGCGCGAGGTGCCGAACCCGTGGAACCGCACGCTCGCCGACACCATCACCTACGCCGATTGGATGCGCGAGGCAGGCATCGCCACCGGCTTCGTGACCCCGATGGGCGATTCCGGCTCCGGCAAGGACTACACCGCGCTGATCGACCACGCAGGCATCATCTCGACCCACGCCGGCAAGGGATCCGAACGCCTGATGCGCGGAACGATCGCGGCCGGAAAGCCGCTGTGGCTTTACAACACCGGTATGGACCGCCTATCGTGGGGCTTCTACGCGTGGCGCGTCGGCGCGTGCGGTCGCTGGGAATGGCATTTCTGCTTCAGCGAGCCCGGTGGCGCCCCCGGCTATCCCAACACGGAGGAATGGATGAATCCGTTCACCACCCGCGACGCCGCCACCGTCCACGCTCCGTCGACGTTTGCGGGCTCGATGCTGTTCAAGTCGTCGTACTTCGACGTCGCCGACGGCATCGCCGATGCGGCCTACGTGGCCACGCTCGAATCGGCGTTGACGCGCGCCCGCGGTGTCGCGGCAAAAAACGACGCAGTGGCGCGCGGCGAGGCCCTCCTCGCTGAGATGCGCCAAGCGATCCCGTTC
>JACDEN010000740.1 GCA_013816415.1 Planctomycetota bacterium | reverse complement strand
AGCGCAACCGTGAGGTGATGGAGGAGATCATGGGCAGCGGGACGTGGGCTCATGAGGCCCGACAAATTTTTTATAAGCGATTGTCAATAGGTAATTTAGATATGGGCCTAAAGTGAACGGCATTGCCCTGCCCGGTCCGGGTCGCGGCGATCAGATTCGCCGCCCCGAGGAATTCGGCGACGAAGCGCGTCCGCGGCCGTTCATAGACCTCGCGCGGCGCGCCCGCCTGCACGATGCGGCCGCCGTGCATGAGCAGGATGCGGTCGGACACCACCATCGCCTCGTCCTGATCGTGGGTTACCAGCACGAAGGTGGTGCCGAGCCGGCGCTGCAGACGTTTGAGCTCCAGCTGCACCTCTGCGCGCAGGCGCGCGTCGAGCGCCGACATCGGCTCGTCGAGCAGCAGTACGTCGGGGCGGTTGACCAGCGCGCGCGCCAGCGCGACGCGCTGCCGTTGGCCCCCGGAGAGCTGATGCGGTCGACGATCACGAAGTTCAGCGAAACGCAGCAGATCCATCGCCTCGCCCACGCGCGCGACCACCTCCGCTTCCGCCACGCCGCGCGCGCGCAGTCCGAAGGCGACGTTTTCGAACACGCTCAGGTGCGGGAACAGGGCGTAGCTCTGGAAGACGGTGTTCACCGGCCGGCGGTTGGCCGGCAGGCGCGTGATGTCGACGCCATCGAGCACCACCGAGCCGCGGTCCGGCAGCTCGAATCCGGCGACGATGCGCAGGAGCGTGGTCTTGCCGCAGCCAGATGGGCCGAGCAGGGTCACGAATTCGCCCGGGCGGACATCGACCTCGGCATCGCGCAGGACCTCGGTGGTTCCGAAGCGCTTGTCCACCCCCTGCACGCGCAGGGCTCCGACCGGGACGGCTGCGGATCCGGCCATCGTCCTCAGATCCCGCCGGCGCCGCCGCTGGCGTCGTCGCGTTCGGTGGCGAAGCCGTGGCGCATGGTGTTCTCGGTGATCGCGCGCGGCACCACGAACTGCAGCAGGTAGTCGGCGCCGCCGGCCTTGCTGCCGATGCCGGAAAGCTTGAAGCCGCCGAACGGCTGGCGTTCGACCAGGGCGCCGGTGATCCGGCGATTGAGATAGAGGTTGCCGACCCGGAATTCCCGTCGCACGCGCGCGAGCGTGGTCGGGCTGCGCGAATAGCAGCCGCCGGTGAGCGCGTACTTGGTGCCGTTCGCGATGGCGAGCGCGTGGTCGAGGTCACGCGCCCGGATCACCGCCAGCACCGGGCCGAAGATCTCCTCCTGCGCGAGGAACGACGCGGGATCGACATCCGCGAAGATGTGCGGGGTGACATAGAAGCCCTCGTCGGCGAGCGCACCCGCGTCGCCGCCGTGAACCAGCCGCGCGTCACGCGCGCCGCGCTGGATCGCCGCAAGGATGCGGTCGCGCGCCTCGGCGTCGATCACCGGGCCGATGCCGTGCGCGGCATCCTCGGCGGGCGCCAGCTCCCAGGCGCGCGTGGCCTCGACCAGGCGCGCGAGGAAGGCGTCGTGCACGCTCGACGCCACGATCGCGCGCGAGCACGCCGAGCATTTCTGCCCCTGATACCCGAACGCGCTGTGCATGACTCCGGCGACCGCCTCGTCGAGATCGGCGTCCTCGTCGACGATGATCGCGTTCTTGCCGCCCATCTCGGCGATCACCCGCACCACCTGGCTGCGCGCGGCCGCGGGTTCGGCGGCCAGGCGGTTGATCGCCAGGCCGACGGTCAGCGACCCGGTGAAGGCGATGATCGCCGTATCGGGATGGCCGACCAGGGTCGGGCCGATCTCCTCGCCGAGGCCGGGCAGGTAGTTGACGGTCCCCGCGGGAAAGCCCGCTTCGAGGAAGATCTCCATCAGCTTCGCGGCGATCACCAGCGACTGCTCGGCCGGCTTCATGATCGCGGTGTTGCCGGTGGCGAGCGCAGCCGCGGTCATGCCGCAGAGGATCGCCAGCGGAAAATTCCACGGCGCGATCACCACCGCGACTCCGCGCGCCTCGTGGATCAGGTCATTGTCCTCGCCGGCGACGTCGACGCGCCGCGGCTTGGCCAGGATCTCGGCGTGCAGCGCATAATAGCGGCAGAAGTCGATGGCCTCGGCGACATCGGCATCGGCCTCGCGCCAGGTCTTGCCCACCTCATGCACCATCCAGGCGGAAAGTTCGAAGCGCCGTTCGCGCATGCGCTCGGCAGCGCGGCGCAAAAGCTCGCCGCGGACCGACGCCGCGGTGT
>JACDEN010000002.1:15497-23820 GCA_013816415.1 Planctomycetota bacterium | reverse complement strand
GGCGAGCCAGCGGTACCACCCTTTGATGATGGCGATGTGCGTGGACACTGTGCTGCGTGCGAGCGGAGGCCCCGATGGCGTGCGGTACTCACTGACGAGGTAGCTCTGGTACGCCTGGAGATCCACCGTCGTCGCGCCGACGGCATCGACCGCACGCTCACGTAGCCACGCCGCGAGACGCAGCAGCACCGGTGAAGCCGTGCGTGCCGTCTGGATACGGCGGCGCAGGTGCAGATCGTCGAGGAAGTCCCCCACATCAGACGGCTCGTCCGGGGATCGCCTACGATGAGGCGGGGCGCTCGGAGGATCGGAAGTCGTCGCCATCTCGCCAACTCCTCCTAACTGCCTGTCAGACGTGGAGCAAAGTTGGCGATGCCGGTGTCGCCAACTTTCGCCAACTCGCCAACTGATGGAGCAACGTCGTCCGCGCTGAGGGACGGCGCGGCGGCGGGGCGCAGCCGGATGCCGCCCAGCATCGCGGGCATGTCAGCGGCGTTTGCCACGAGCCGATAGGGCCGCAGGCGGCCCCGCCCGCCGTTGGGGCTGTCGATGTAGCCGAAATCCAACAAGTCCAGGAGGGCGGCCTTGTAGGCGTAGGGCGTCCACTCCGGGAACGCGCCCCGGAGATCGGCCATCGTGAAGGTCGTCAGCTTCCGTTCGAACAAAGCGGACAGCAGGCGACGTGCTGCGGTGCTGATGCTCTCGGCTTCCGTTCCGAGCAAACCAGCCGTGCAGGCGACGACCGCATTGAAATCTTCCTCGGTGGCGAGCACCACTCCGGCCTCGCGTGGACGCTGGCGCTGGTGCAACAGCGCCGACGCTGCAATCAACCGCAGGAACTGTGACTGCTCATCGCGGTGGCGCAGGTGGCTAGCTGGGAAGATCAGCCGATCCGCAAACGGCACGCGCACCGGAAGCCGTTCCAGCAGCCGTTGGGCAGCATGGTGGCGCATGATAATGTGGGCGGACGCATCACGTGGGGTGAGGCCAGCCGCGAGGCGGCGGCGCTGATCGGCCAAGATGGCCGCTGTCTGTCCTGGGGTTTCATCCACCGTGACCGTCAGGAAGGCGTCACGGCAGCGGAGATCGAGAGAAGCAGCGGCAGCCGCCAGCACCGATACCGGCCCGCGCGTCTCGCCGGTTCCCCCGCCTGCCATGGGTGCCGCTGTTGCCCAGCCGATGCCGCCACGTTCATGCAATACCCGCAGAGCGAGGGCTCCCTCCGGCCTGAGCGTTTCTGCTTGATCCACAACTAGCAGGCGATGCCGCAGGCTCACGCGATCCGCGTGGGTCAGCGCCGAGTCCGTCAAGCGATGGAAGATGGTCACCGCCTCGGGCGGCGTGAGAGCGACAATGCACCCGACACCCTGCCAGGGCGCTGCTCCAGTCGATGCCTGGTACACGGCCCACACCGGCTGCGACAGCAAGCGGCTGATCGCCGACAGGTAGAGCACCTGCTTCGCCTTCTCCTCGCCTAGCCACCCGAGCGCAGCGAGATCAGCCAGCACGCGCTGCATGAGGTCGGGCGCATCGAGGAGCGAGTGGCCGACCGCACGTTCCTCAGCAGACACGGTGACCGCAGGAGCCATCTCGTCGGCTTCTTCCCGCGCCAGCACCGCTGGCCACAAGGCGATCAGGTGGCCAGCGATGACATCCTCGTGGTGCCCGAGACTACCGGATACACTGCCTGCCCAACGCTTGCACTGCATGGGCTGCGCCAGATCGAGAGTGCTGTGGGGAGCCTTCCCGCCACAGCGGATCGTAACCTGACGCTTGCTGGTGCCGTCTTCGCGGCGCGGGACGGCGTAGATCAGCGGTCCGGCCTGAAACAGCAGTTCACCACTCGTGCTGTCTGATTCCAGACACACCAGCGCATCTGCCTGCGCTGCTGATCGCACTTCAACGACAGCCGGAGTGACCGCCTCGGCGGTGGCCACATCCGAAGCCGTGACCGGTGCCGCCGTCGCTGATGGCTTGCCCGGCGACAAGCTCCGCACGATGTCGAGCACACTCGTGCGCTGCGCTGCGCCGGGAATCGTCGCCGCCATTGTCGCTGACGTGACCGGCTCGCGGATGACGGTCACGCGCAGGCCGCACGCCTGGAAGATGCCGGTCCACGAATCGACGCCGTGCCGAACGCGCAAGGTGACATTCTTGACCCCGCACCGCTGGAGTTCCGCTGCCTGCCGTCGGGCATCCTGGATACCGCGCAACAGCAAGACATTCCGGTAGCCCTGGCGGAAGAGCCGACCCAGCCACACCACAGTATCCGTGACGATCAGATCGGGGTGTCCGGTGATGAGTGCGGGGGCGAGGAGACCGCGTGGTTCTGGCCAGAGGCTGGGAGACGGCTGCGATGGCGCATGCACCCGCACAATCAGCGCATCAACGATGGTTCCCGCAGAGTCGGTGGCCGGGAACATCAGGCTATTTCCGCACCGCTGCCCAACGAGCGCTCGTTGCGCTTCGCGCGGCAACGCATCGCGGTAGTCCGGCGGGAGGTAGCCGACGTTGTAGGCTGCCAGTAGATCCGGGTGATCCAATTCCAGGTCGATCAGCACCTGACGCGCTTCCCCGGCAGCCAGGCGACTGCGGGCGTAGGCATGCAGTTGCGACAAGATCAGCGCCGAGAGCGTCGGCTTGGGTTCCGTGGCGTCCGGCACGTCTGCCACGAGCGGCAGGCCCAGCACCGCACGTGACTCTGGTGAGATGTGGCTGCGCTTCATCGGCAGCACGACGCCGGTGGCCGTGATGCCGAGCGCTGCCAACCCGGACTCCATCGCCTGGAGATCATTCTGGTTGTGCGCCGCGCAGATCAGGGTGCGGCTGCGCAGCCAGGCCGCGAGCGGCGGCAGCACGCCCATCTCTTCTACGAGCGCGACATCCTCAACCCCGCACTGATGCAGCCACAGCGCTAAGAGCGGGTTGTTGGCCAACACCACGCGCGGTGCCGTCGCCACTGTTATAGGGCCACCGATACCCGCTGGAACACTGGCGAAGCGGTGCCTGTGCTGTCCTGGCGTCAACCGTACGAGGCCAGCCATCCGATCCGGCGTCTCCGGCTGCCATGTTGGAATCGACACGCCCCCTGCGCCGGGGGCCTTCCGGCCCGTCAGGCCGAGGCGGGCCAAGACGGCGGGGGCAGGCGTCCCGAGCCTGAATGCGCTCCACGTCTCGGGGGACGTGATCCCTTGGCCTCTCAAGTAGTCCTGGCCCGCCTCATCCAACGCTGGAAGAGCGTCAAAATCCCCGATTTCGTCGAGAATGACGAACTCTTCCTGGTCGTCGGGCGATGTTACCATATCAGCCATGTCGTTTGTTAGAATAGTGCCATTCATCTTTCGTGTCAATACTGCTATTGACGACATGGCACTTTCGGTACATACTGGACGAAGGAACACCCGCCATGAAGAGCACCCGCAAGCAGTCCAAGCCCGTCAGCGTCGTGGCTGCCAATCTGGTCGCGCTGCGCAAGGCACGCGGTTGGACACAACAGCAATTCGCCGACCGCATCGGGACGGATTTGAGCAAGATCGCCAGGACCGAGGTCGGCATCCTGAAAGCCAGCATCGAACTGGTAGAGCAGGTGATTGAGACGTGCCACGTGACGGCAGACGACCTCTTCCGCAAAACGGCGTCCTTCACCCCCAAGCAGGTCGAGACTCAGCAACTACTGGACGACATCCGCGCTCTGAACGACAAACAGCGCGCCGCCGTCAGGTCCCTGGTTACGGCGCTGCTCAACAAGCAGTTCGTGAAGGTGATCTCGGGGCCTATGCCGGTCGAAGGGCCGGGGATCGACAACGCCTGACGCTCAGGATGAAACCGAAAGATGGAACCTGAATTGGTGACGAGCGATGCGTACCCAAAGCAAAATCATCAACGGCAAGCGCATAACGCTGACTTCCATGGTCGAGGTTCCCAACTACCAGGAGTGCCGACCATTCGAGCGCGATGAGGATCTGCTGTCGTATCGGAATCTGGTTCTCAAGGAGTTTCATTACAACAAGCGCAAGGTCGCCGGACATCGTTCCATCAAACTTGCTATGCGCGCTCTTTGGGGATGCCCGCTTGGTTGCCGAGCGGCCAAGCGGCCCACCAAATTGCTGTATGACTGCGGCATCCTCATCTGCCCGCACTGCCGACAGCGCAAGATCGACGAGATGCCGGTCGAGATGCTGGGCCGACTCCGGCGGCACGATCAACACGGTTACGCGCTGCTGACGCTCAAGATGAAACCTGTCCAGCCCGTGTTCCCATACCACGACAAGCAGGGACTGCGCGCCAGCGCAGATGTCATCAAGGGTCTCCTTTCAGTCTTCCGCCGTCAGATTACTCGCATCGAGCGCATCGGGTTACGTGGCGGCGTGTACGGCATCCACACCTCCTGGAATGACGCATTGAAAACGTGGGATGTCCATCTGCATGTGATCGTCGTTGGCACATTCACGGAAACCGAGCTTGATGTGATGCGTGCGATTTGGAATGAGGTCAGCGGGCGCAGCGACAAGCACGCCTTCCACCATCATCGGATCAAGCACAACCTCTGGCGCGTGTTGGCCTACATCACGCCGGGCATCATCAGCACCTTCTTTGATCGCACCGCTCCAGCCCGTGGGGTCGCTAAGATGAAGCAGGCATACGCCGAGAGCGTGAAGCATCCGGCAGCGGTGGCTGAATGGCTCGACATGGCGCGACCCATGCCGGGAACATCACGCAAACGTGAAAATCGGCTCATGGGATCATTTGGCTGTCTGATCGGTTCGACTGTGAGAAAGACAGTAAAGGACTAATCTCAACTCCCGCCATCCCGCTCCTGCGCTTTATCTGGAATCCCTCTCGTCATCACTGGTATCGGGATAGCTCAGCATCTACGCCTACCTCGTCATCAGGACTCTACGGGTTATCCTGATCTCCTGATTGCCCAGCTATCTACCTCTGTTCCTGTCCTGAATACCCAGGCATCTATGGCTCTCCATGTCATCCCTGCTGCTGGTAGGAGAATCGCTGGAGAGTTGTTTCTTTTAGCTGGTCGCGCTTCACGAACGCGAATCCTCTTCAACAGCCTGTTGAACACCCCATCACTGCCTGACCAGACCCCCACGAAGCCCCCGTGTCCCCACTCATGAGGGAGGTGCGACAATGCCCCTCCATGGCTTCGCCATGCGCTGGGGCAGGGGTCTGCTAACTAAGGACCAAGGGATTTATCAATCAATCGCGTCTCGCGTCACGGTCAACGTGGCGTTATGACGTACGACGCTCCACCACCCTGGTAGGTGATGAGGCCAGCCTCGCGCAGGCGTTCCATCGCTGCCGGGTAGCGGGGCCGTAGAGTAGACCTACCGCTCGTTATCAGGCACGCAGCCGCCGCATCATTGGTGCAGATGCGGGACGAGCCGGAATGCGTCGCCAGTCTGCTTCCAGCTAACCAATCCGTGCGCGCGCAATCGCTCAAGTGAAGCGATGACCTCGTCCGTCGTCTTCAACCAGCGACGAAATACAGGACCTGGGATCATCACTTCTTGGCCGATGGCGGATCCCGGAATGACCTTGATGGCGATTGCGGCAGCAGCGGCGTCGCATTGCGTTGCTCGCCACATCCACTGCGTCGGCAACCCGGCGTCTCGCCGGACGGCTTGCTGTGGCGGAGCGCTTCCTTTCCGAGCCATCGCATCCACCGCCGTACGCACAGCAGCGCGACGGCCAGGAAATGGTGTCCTATGATGAAGAGTTGCAGGCATGTGGTCCTCTCAATCTGTTTCCCTATCATACCCGACCTTCTCTTGTAGCAATCTCGGACCGTCAGAGCACCGGGTATGGGTTCACAAACTTTAGGTGCCATCGCTCCCCTTACAGCAAAGTCGCTGCGGAACCTCGGACTTCCGAACTTTTTCTTTCCAAGATTTTCCAGGTCTAGCCGACCTCACGCCGCAGGCTTCTCGGGATCAAACTGATGATGGCACTTGTGGCAGACCCATTTGCGCTGCCACACCGCGAGCAGCGGCGGCAACTCCTCGCTATTGTACCGATGGAACTTCAAGGCGCGACGTACCGCCCACGTCATCGTGACACCGCCTGCCGCGAAGAAGATCACGAATAGGAGCGGGAAAAACTTATCGGGCACCTTCATGACGTTCCCGATCACTCCCGCAATGAACAGCGCGACGAACCCGACAATGACGGACAGCACAGCACCAGCCATGATGACCCCCATCGGCTGCTGACGAGGGGGCGGTGCGCAGAGCGCCGCAAGCTGGGTCTGCTGCACGCCGCTGGTGGACGCACTCATCATCATCGGCGTCATCCGTCCACCTGCGCCGAATGCTACGCCGCCTCCAGTCGTGGTTGTGGCAATACTCGACGTGCCGGTTGCCCATACTGCATGGCACGGCTGCGTGTTGCCGTCTCCGCATTTTGGACAGTGGGACGAGGACGGCGTGGCGGTCTGGCTGCCGGACATCGAAGCGGGAGAGTTCATGGAAAGTGTTCCTTGTTGAGGTTGATGGATTCGATCTGTTCAGCCGGAGCCAGTCGGAGCCTTGATTGCGCTCCACGTTCCTGAACCCGTCATTCCATTCGTGGCGGTCCATGAATATGTGCCCGTCATCGAGTCCTTGGTCGTCGTTGAAAAATGTCCGACGTAAGTCGTCGTGATGGTGCCCGCTGGCGTTGGCGTCGTGTAGGACGTGCCTTCCGTGATCGTGAACGTGGTGGCTGGGCTGTTCAGCGCGACGCTCCCTGATCCGCCCACGTAATCGCTGTTGCTGTTCGCCGTCATCCCGCCGGTCGAATTGAACGTGAACTGTGCGTAGCCAGCGCCATCCATGTCTACGGCCCACAATCCGGCGAAGTCCGCCAGCGTGGCGGTCACGATGGCGAGGCCACCTTTGTCAGCAGTCCATGTTCCGCTGCCGGTCGTCGAGTTCGTGGCTGTCCACGTGTAGGTGCCGCTGATGTGGGCCTTGCTGCTGTTCGTGAAGTGTCCGGTGTACGTTGTGACAATCGTTCCGGGCGGCGCTGGCGTCGCGTAGTTGTTGGTCTCCGTAATCGTAAACGTCGTCGGCGTCGCGCTGATCGTGACATGACCAGAGCCGGCGACGTAATCCGAATTGCTGCTCGTCGTCAGGTTGCCCGACCCATCGAACGTCCAGTCGGCATAGGAGGCACCGTCGAGGCTGACGCCCCAGGTGCCCGTGAAGTCGGCAAGCGCCGCGCTGGGATAGGTAGGGCCGGGAGGCGGAGGCGCGACAGTGGTTGAGCCGCCACCTCCGCCGCCGCCACAGGCTGAGACCATCAAACACAAGGCTAGGGCGGGGAGGATGAGGACGAATCGAGTGAATGCGGACATGGGCGAGACTCCTTGTGGGGTGACATGGACTGATGCCAGACTGGCAACATAGAGGACGAGACTAGAAGGGGCAAGGCGGTGTGCATATGCTCGCCGCGTGTCGTTATCCTTCGGGGACATTTTGGCTGGCAGGATCAAGGCGAAGGAGTGGACCTTGCGCGAGTTCTCGCGTCGGGCTGGCTCCAATCCGGCGCTGGTGTCCCGCGTGATCCGGGGATTGCGCCATCCCCCGCTTGCGAGCCTCGACCGCTGGGCGGACGCATTCTCGCTCTCGGGCTCCGAGCGCAGCGACTTCATCGAACAGGGCAGGCTTGCAGTGTGTCCGCCCGAGATTGCAGCACTCGTGCGACGGCTGCGGCGCGAGAACGTCGACCTTAAAGCCAAGCACGGCTGATCGTTTTGGTTTATCACGCCGCCGTCACAGCAGCAGACTTGTGGATCTTCGCGTCTCGGACAATGCGGCTGATGGCGACGTGTGAGAGCTTCACGCCGAGCGATTCGGCAAGCGCCGCCTGGATTTTCCGCAATGAAACACCATCGCCCGCCATTTTTAGAATTAGCGACAGCCCAGCAGCTTCTTCGGGCACCGGCTCCAGCAGCCTGGCCTCATTGGGCCGATACCCGAATGGGCGCTTGCCGCCGCGATATTTGCCGACGCTTTTTTCGTGCTCCTTCATCTCGGCCACACGATCCCCAATGCGCTGTCGCTCGAACTCGGCCACCGCAGCTAAGATCGAAAAGATCAGCGACGCGACGCCCGAGCCGGTCACGTCGCCGCCAAGATCGAGCAACACGAGGCTGACCTTCTGAGCCTTGAGCCTGCCCAGCACATCGAGGGCATCGCTGGCCGATCTGAAACAGCGATCCAGCTTGGAGGCGATGACCACATCGCCGGCCTTGAGAGCGTCGAGAAGCGCCTTGCCCTGGGGGCGGTCCTGGAGCCGGCGCGCCCCCGACACCCCGCGTTCGACGAAA
>JACDEN010000002.1:0-15487 GCA_013816415.1 Planctomycetota bacterium | reverse complement strand
AGCTTGAGGCCATCCTGGAGGGCTCGGCCCTGGACCATCCTTTCCTGGACTTCGAGGCTGTCACCCTCGGTTTGGGGCTTAGTTGATACTCTTACATACCCGTAAGTGCTCATTGGCTATCTCCTTACGTAATGTTGTAAGGCTGCCAACTCACGATGCTACGGGGCTTTAGGCCGTAAAGTTGCTGTAACAACTTAACAACGGCCCTCGACTTACGGCGATCCCGGAACGTCAAAATGGGCCGCCCGGCCCCTCGGACGGCCCGGCTAGGCCATCTGGCTTGCCTTGGCAGCGCCCAGGAGCCCAGGAACGGCCCCGGAGCCCGGCCAGCGCCCCCGGCCCTTCCCAAGGGAAACGGCACGCCAGCGACTATGGGCTAGCGAGCCAGGGCGCTCCGCGCTCGGATCAGATCGGAGCGGGCCGGCCAAGGGCCGCCTAGCCGAGAACGGGCTTTAACTCGCCGCCAATTAGGCGCGGGATGAGGGACAGTCGAACCGGGAACTCTTCTCCCGACAAGATGCCTTCGCGGTAGAGCGCACGCATAAAATCGTCGGCAGCCGTCGCGCCCTTACGGTTATTGCACCGCCGACATGCCGCCACGACGTTGCGGTAGGAATTACTTCCCTCTGGACGCGAAACTACGTGTTCGATGACGTGATTATTTTCATCGAGCTTAGTGAGGCAGTAGAAGCATTCCCACTTCTCCCGTTCAAGAATGAGCTTCCGATTTTCTGGCACTGAGAAGAAATCTAATTCATCAAGGTTAGCAAGGCTGATGCTCTGGACTACAGGCAACAAGTTCGGCATCTCGCTAGGCAAGATGACCTTTAACCGGGTTCCCGAGTGTTCGCTGCCAAGTATCTTAATGCAACCCTTGGCTTCGAGAGAACGAAGTTTTTCGTAGATGCTGTGCTCGGACGGCGCGGTTCCCGCCTTGCCGACGCCGAAGGCGAGTTTCTTGCGCGCTGATTTGAAGCCGATGACCACGTCCGTCTTGCCATCGACGAGGGTGTGCCGGAAGATGTACAAATAGATTGCCTGCTCGTACATATCCAGGCGTGGTGCCAGATGATCCTGGAACTGAGCAAAGATTTGAGCGAACTCGTCCATCGTTCACGAAGCCTAACGACCCTGCTCGCGCCGAACCAGCCCTTTCACGATGGCGGTTGCTCGGGCGTGTCCTTGTCGGACTTCTTTTCCTTGCCGTTGATGTGCTCCCCGACCAGGAAGTACAACACGCCGAGCACGATGAGGATGGCAGGGATCAACCAGTGCATCACTTCAAGGTGTCCGCCGAAGTCCCTGAACTGCCAAACGAGCAGAGCGCCGCCGATGGTCATTCCTAACAGACCAGACACTTGGGTACGCTTCAATCCCATCTCAGCCATCTCCGGCTCGGCTATGCATGCGAAGCAGTCCCAGTCATACGAACCACTACTTCCTCAAGGGCGATGCTGTTCATCGAAACCCAATGCCATTGGATGGGGACAACCGGAGATTGAGCGGATAGCAGTCTTCCGAAAAATCCTCGGCGCTTGGGGGGTCGAAGTATATGGCGTAGGTAAGTCAGATAACCCTGTCTAGCCTTCGCTCGATGGTCACGAAGATCAGCAATCATAAACTCCACCAGTGCCTTATAGTCAGCTAATTCAACTCCACACTCGCCTAGCTCGAACCTCAAGACTTCGGCAGAAATGCAGATCGTGAAATCGGAGCCAGTAGGCATTGGATCAATGTCGATGGCATCCACGGCCCATGGATCGACAGACGCGCCCTGGACTTCGCAGATGCTGCGAAGGCTTCCCTCGGCCCATGCGTCGGCATTGATTTCAGAGGTACGCATTACGGCCCATCGAAGTACTCACTCCCCCAATACCCTAAACCCCCAGCCGTTCCAGCAGCAGTGGCGCGAGCCCAATTCGGCATAGCGATAAAGGGGCGGAAGATCAGGGGGTATGGGGCCACCCCCCGAACGCTGAACGCGGTGTCAATCCTGGCGTGAGCCGCACGGTCTGCTGTTACAACCAGATTCCACCTTCTATTCTTGATGAAGTTTGGGACATACTTACCCCACTGATTTTGGGGAATGAGCCAGTGATGAAGCTGCTCTGGCCGACCGATGAGGCCAAGCTGCGACCGGAGTTTGAATCCGACTCCATCTCGGAAGCTGCCGCCGACGGGCGCTCCATACGTATATCGAGACTCGATACTTCGCAGTCCTCCTCGAACCGCACCATAACGTAAGAGCCCAACGAAGTTGGGCAGTACGTCGTATCCGAACTCCGCAACATGACCCGCCGTACTATCTCCAAAAACAGCCGTGGCGGCTCGGCCACCAAGGCTCGACTGATACTGGCCATTCCAAATCTCTCGCAGCCCCGTTCCGATTTGATCCCCTGACCATGCGGCCAACGGCACAGCCGGGATCGCCCCAATACCTGTCTCGGTCAATCCGATTGCCGAGACGATCCCTGCGCCGCCGCCTGCGATTCTTCCAGCGCCGCTCACCCGTGAGCCGATGGCTTCGGGAACCTCGAAGCCATCATGCCTACTTGCGAGGTAGCGATCAAACTCGATTGAGCGGACTGCCCTAGCCAAGTCTGAGTTTGCCCGCCTCGCACTGTAATAGGCGGTAATCGCAGCCGATGAGTGCGCTGACCTCGGACCGACGCCAGCCGCTGTTGCCGTGACCTTTTCCGTGCTGTCAAGGAATCCAGGCAACTCAAATGGTCCGGTAAGATTTGCAAATTGCCGATATTGAGGATTGAAGGCGAGCAAGACACCGAACGTCGCATCACTCTCCATGAGTTGTGCCTCGGTATCGTCGTACATGCTCCCGAAGTAAGCGTCGCGCACGGCTTGGTATGTCCCAGCGTCAACGTAGTCGATGCCACCCATCTCGCCCGGAGAGAGCAGCGGCTTAGGGACGTAAGGGTTTGTCCCTTCAACGTATTGCCACGAAGACTCAGGGTTCTGTTCTACGGAGTTGTTTGGGCTCCACTCCCAGTCGAGCCCGCTCGGATCGGATCGATTGACCGGGTCGCCTCCACAATAGGCGTACCAATTCGACCCCGCCCGCGCCGGATCGCTCTGCGTAAACCTCCCGACCCCAGGATCGTAGTACCGATGCCGCAGATACGTCAGCCCCGTCGCATCCCGCTGCTCCCCCCGATACCTCTTCCCTGCCGTTGCCGCCGTCGGCGCATAGTTCACCGATGTAGCCACCACCGTTCCATCCGGCAGTGTCTGCGTCTGCGCCCCGGTCAGCACGTCCTCGCGTACATTCCCGAACGCATCGTAATGGAACTTCCGCTGATATCCCTGCAGCTGCGGATATCCGGCGATCGGCCCGCACAGCCCGGTGACATTCCCCAGCAGATCCTTGCCGTACGCCACCCCGTCGCCGAGCGACGACTGCTGCCACAGAGGCACCGACCCGCAGTAGCCATAGGTGGTGCGCACGCCATTGGTCACCTCCGCGCCGATGTCGTTGCCATCCCACGTGTACGACGTGGTGATGCCGTCGACGGTCTGGCTCAGGCGCTTCCACGAATTCGGGGCGTAGGCATAGCTCGCCGTCGTGGTGCTGCCGCCGCTCACCGGATGGCCGCTGACGCCGATCAGCCGGTTCATCGCGTCGTAGGTGAAGGTCGTCAGCTCGCTCGGCTGCGCACTGCCGCCGTCGACCACCGATTCCGTCACCGATTCCTGGTTGCCGGCACCATCGTAGGCGTAGGTGCGCGTGGTGACGCGGGTGTTCGTGGTGTCGACGCTCGACTGCAGGTGATCCGTCACGTCGTAGGCGAAGGAGCGGCGCGAGATCGTGCCCGCGTTGTCCCAGTGGAAGTCATCGAAGCGCGCGTTGGCGCTGTCCGTCGGCGTATCGGAGTTCGACACCAGTGACACGGCGCCATCGATGCCATCCGGACATCCCGCTTCCACCCGCACCAGGTACAGCCCCTGCGCATTCTGGATCTCGGCCAGCAGCTGGCTGCCCGGACGTCGGACGGTGACCAGGATCGCGCCCGAGTCGTAGGCGATCGCGTCGCTGACGGCCACGACCCTCGCGCCATGGACGATGGCGAGGCGCACCTGCAGGCCGCTGGTGCCCTGGCTCATGCTCTCGACCACGTCGTAGCGGCCGCCGAGGGTGTCGCCGAATCCGATTCCCGCCGAGCGCGTGTGCGATCCGAGCAGCGTCTGATCGGGCTGCGGACGCAGGCTGATCCAGGGACCGACGGCTGATCCCAGGATCAGCGTGGCCGACGCCGATCCCGTCGCGTCGACGGTCACCGAGGAACCCACCGTCCACGATCCGCCGCTCGCCGCAGAGATCTGCGGCATGGACGTGGTCCAGTCGCGATCGAACACGCCCGCCGGGGAACCGCTCGCCACCGCGATGAGCTGGCCGGTGCGGTTGTCGTTGCCGTCGAAGCAGAACGCCTGCACCTGCGACGATGCCCCGATGCGACGCTCGGCCGCGAGGTGGCCGCGCTGGTCGTAGACGTACCGGCTGACCCCTTCCGGATCCGTCAGCCTCAGGATGCGGCCGGTGGCGTCGCGCACCGCGGCATGGCTTTCGGCACCATTGGCCGCCGTGGTCTGCGTCATCGACGCCACGCGGCTCGCGCCATCGTAGACATAGGTCCGGACGACGCCGCCGACCGTCTCGGTGGCGAGGCGACCGGATCCGTCATAGGTAAAGGTCGCGTTCATGCCCTCGCCCGCGATCGAACCGAGCAGACCGTTGATCTGGTAGGTGAGCGCCAGGCTGCCGCGCTGGATCGGCTCATCCGCATTGTTGTACGCATACGTGGTCGCGGGATCGCTGCCGTGCTGGACCAGCGTCACCCGCCCGCGTCGATCGCTCTCGGTCACCGAACTGATGCCGTCCTGGGTGGTGGTCGTGCGCAGACCTTTGGCGATCGGTACCGCTTGGCCATTGAGCACCACCGTGCCGGCTTCGGAATATTCATAGGAGTACGTGGTGGTCTGGGTCGGTTTGCCCGTCGCGGTGACGACCTCGCTGGCGCGGCGACCATGGGAGTCGAACGAGAACGCATGGACCGCGCCGCCGCGGTCGGTGACGGTAGCGACATCGCCATTCGCGGCATACGAGGTCGACTCGATCGCGCCGCCCGGGTAGACCGTGCGCGTCCGACGATCCTGGCCATCATAGCGGTACGACGCCACCTCGGGCAGGCCGGCCTCCTGCGGGGTGACCAGATACTGGGGATCGCCGCGGCCGACCGTGCCCGAACGCTTGGAGATGAGCAGGCCGCGATCGTCGTACACGTACACCATCACCTGATCGCCGTTGCGTCGCTCTTTGATCAGGTCGCGCGTCACCGGATCGTAGGTGTATTCGACGTAGCTATCGACCCCCGTGGATCTGATCACCTCGCCGTGCTGATTGCGCAGCGTGGTCGAGATCATACCGAGCGTCGAATGCGTGGCATCCTTTCGCTGCCCCAGCTGATCGTAGGTATAGGTCGTGCTTTCGTTGACCCCCGGCCCTGAACGCGTGGTCTTCCTGAGCTTGCCGCCCGGAGTGTACTCCCACGCCATGGTCAGACCGCTGGGCAGCGACCGCGTCTTCGCCCGACCCTGATCATCATAGGTGGTGGTGGTCGCACGCTGTTCACCATCCTTGGCGACCAGGACGTTTCCGACGGGATCGACGGTGACGATGGTTCCGACTGGCGCGGTTGCCGCCGGATCATCGTCGGCTGCAGCCACATTGTCAGCGGATCCCTGGTAATCGCCGGTCTGGGGATCGGTGAGCGCTTTCCGGACCGAGCCATTCGCGGAGATGGTCTTATCTGGTCGACCCGAATCGGTGCGATAGGTGACATACGAGGCCAACTCGCGCGCTCCGGTGGCTCCTTCCGCGAAGTTCGCGATCGTCCGTCCCGCGGTGTCGCGCTCGGCGCGTTGGGCCGATCGACCGAGCGGCTTCACCCGGGTGGTGAATCCGTCGTTCGCATGATCGAGGATGGTTGCACCGTTGCCGGTGGTGACCTTGGCCACATACCCCCGGTCATCGAGATCCTGCACGCGCTTGATCTCGGCGCGGGCGGTATCCTGGGTGGTGATCCTGCCCTTGGCGATCGAGGTTTCGATGCGCCGTCCATGGCGATCCACGGTCGCGGTCTGGAGGCCGTCGTCATCGTACTCGTAGCCGGCGCCGCGGCCGATGCTGGGCATGGTGATGGTCAATCGCCCCGCGGGATCATAGATGCTGGCGACGAATCCACCGAGTGGATTCGTCTGTACACGCGGACGGCCGCATGCATCGTAGGTGAAGCGGGTGATTTCATTATCGGCCGTCGTCGAGGTGAGGACCCAGCCGATCGCATTGCACGTGACGGAGGTGCCGAGCGATTCGCCCGGCGGAACGGCCATGACCATCCGACCCGCACCATCGTAGGTGAAGGTGGTCCTCTTTCCGCGAGCATCGACCGATGCGGACAACCGTCCGGTCGCGGCGTCATACTCATTCGATGAGACGCAGTCGGTCCTGGTCCCGGATCCGACGGTCAATTCGCGCTTCACGATCATCTGGGTGACCCGGCCGATCCCATCGATCTGCTGTCGTCCCTGATCCTCCGTCCCGACGCGGTTGGTGATCAGCCATCCATTGCCGCTTCGCTTATAGAACGTCGTCGCCGCCGGCTGGCCGGCGGGCGTCGCCGACACCATCCGACCCTCGGCATCGTAGGCATACGTGGTCGTGAATCCGCCAGCGTCGGTGGAGGTGATCACGTGCCCCATGGGGTCATAGCTCGTCGTCGTGGCGACCGACCCGGGGCCGGTCGTCGTCATCACCCGGCGGTGGCTGTTGTAGGTGTACGCCGTGGTGAAGCCCATGGTCACGTCGGTCTGACTGGCGAGCAGCTGGGTATCGGGATTCCACACTTGGGTCGTCTTTCGACCGAGCGGCGAGGTGACCGTGCTCGGGTGACCATACTGGTTGTGCCCGGAATAGACGGTGGCGTGGCCAAGCGGATCGGTCTCGGTCGCGAGGAATCCCTGGCTGGTGTAGGTCCATGCGGTGATGGCATTGCATGGGTCGGTCATCGTCGCAGGCAGGCCGGCGCGGCCGCCATCCGTCAGGTAGGACCAGGTCGTGACCAGATCCATGGCGCCGACAGCCCCTTCAACGCCGGTGGTTCCGACGACCGTCGATGTCAGTTTCAGATTCGCTCCAAGGATCCCCAGGTCGCCGTAGGTCGAGATGATGCGCGTCTGGGGTCCGCCACCGTTGACTGCGACCGATTGGGTTACATTCCCTTTGGCATCATAGGTGTATTGCATCGCGCTGTCGCTGCCGCCGCTGCTGGTGGCGATGAGACGCCTTCCAGCGACGAACGTCCGCGTGCGGGTGACGCCCACGGCATCCGTGCAGGTCTTCCAGCCATCGAGGCCCGCCTGGAAGACGTAGATGGCCGCCGTCGTTTCGCCCGATTCACTTGGGACCTTGATGGTCGCTGTGTCGGCGAACTGCTTGTTCGCATAATCAAATCCATGGTAGAAGACCTGACTCTCGCTTGACCCATCGGGCTGCGGCGCGGCAACCGACGGCGCGGTGAGCTTCTCGACTTGTGACAGGCTGTTATAGTCGATGGTCCAGACCCGCGATGATGCGCCGGAGAAATGTTCATCGCTGCCATCGAGCTGCGTGACCCGGTTCAACCGTTCCTTGTCGTCGTATCCGAAGGACCATTTTCCGGACACCGGCTGATCGATGGCATCGATACGGGTCGATCCGGCCAGCGCAGTGAGATCGACCGCTCGCCCAAAGGCGTCGGCCACCTTCGTCGCCGACTTGTCATCGTGCGTGATCGTCAGCTCCTGTCCTTGGATGTTCTGGATGCGAACGAGGAATCCCTTGTCGTCAAAGAAATAGCGGCGGTTGTCGTTTGGCAGGAAGACGTTGGTTTCCGTCCCCTTGAACAGGGTGAGGTCCGCGCCGAGCTTCGTGTTCGCATGCAGCTTGGCACCGACATACCGACTCGTCCCCGAGGCCGTTTCCGAGAGGAAGGTGGTTCTCGTACCGGATCCATCGATCAGGACAGAACCGTACAGCCGCATATCGTAGGTGGTCCGCCAACCGCAGCCGTGGCCGATATCGATACCATCGAGGCTGTTGTAGGTGAGCGCCGTATCGGGTCCCATGAGCGGAGTCGGAAAGCTGGCGATGGGAAGCGCCATGCAGAAATTGCCCGACCAGGCATCCACGCTCGCCATTCCCGACAAGACGGACACGGATCCGGTCAATCCATCGGCCGGCCCCTTGCCCTCCGTGATCTGGCTGACCACGAACTTCTCGGTGATGCCATTGATAATCACGCTCATGGTCACGGCGTCGTCTCGCAGGAACTCGGCGTAGACGGTCCCTGGAAATGAGGCGATGGTCATCGATGCCGGCGTGGTGCCGGTCGGTTGGGCGAAGAAATGCACACGATCGTGATCCAGGGTGATCGTGGCCGGCATGTTCTGGAATGCGCTGCCGAGAAATACATGGTCGATGGTGATCGGGATACGGATGCTGCCTGACGGCGGAGGCGACTTGTTCACGGTGGGGCGAACGCCGTTGACATCGAATACGGCGTTGTGGGTCCTGACTCCGACGAAGTACATTTCGCAGGAATGGGTTCCGGGGTAACGTATGATCGTTGGGTCTGCGTTTCCGTCATCGTGAATGAACACCGTCGATTGATCCAGCCCCGGCTGTCCCGGACCCGTCAAGATCATTCCCACAGCCTTGATTCCCGGCGCCCCAAGGGACGTCTGCACAGCGGTGACCGTGAGGGACAATTCCCCGGAGGAAGGGAGTTGGAATACCGGCCTGACCGTATCGGTCATCGGATGGGTCCCCGACAAGGCGAACGCGGTGATCCGGCCGTTAAGGGAACCCATGGTGGTCGTTTCGGAGAGCCCAAAGATCGCTGTCGAGGAGACCTTCCTCCAATTGTAGCTCAGTGAGAGCGAGACCCTGCTGTCGTAAAACAGCGGCAGCGGGTATTGCGTGTGGCGTTCGATGACTTCCGAATAGGAGGATAGTGTTACGTCCTTCGCGATGAACGGATTGGAAACGCTCCACGAATACGCGTACACGGGAGCCCGCGTCACAATCTGACCATTGGCGTCGATTCCGACGAATCCAGGCGTGGCGATCGTATAACCGGCGGATGCCGTGCTCTGGATGATCCCGATGGTTCGCGGGCTTCCGAACCCATCAAACGCGCTGGTGGTGTTCGCTGGAAATCTCCGTTGCTTCCATTGAGTCGTGTAGGTCGTGCCTGCACTGAGCGTGAAGGTCAGTGGAAGATACGCCCATTGATCGCCGCTGGCGACATCCGGTCGCACGGTCATCGACGAAGCGGGAGTGACCGCATTGACGTTGCCCGTGAGGGTGATGGACAGTCCGGCTCTCAATAAGGCGCTCACCGGCTCGATGATGAAACCCGAATAGGCAAAACTCGGTCCGGACGGAGCGGACGGAGCAGTACCGCCGCCGCTCGGTGGGCCACCGCCGATCGGTGGGCCGCCAGGCATCCCGCCGCTGCCACCGCCTGGTGGACCACCAGATCCCGAGCCTCCGCTGCCACCACTGGATGAAGCAGCAGGCACGGCGGCACCTACGAGTGCATCGTGCTCGACCTTAAACTCTTCGACCTCATGAACACCGATGATCGCTTTGCTCGCGGTCAAACGGGCGATCAGGAAGGGCGTGCCGCGCTTGAGCGCCTTGAGCGTCGAACTGATCCCGGTGCCATCATTCGGCGAACTGCTGCCGACGGTCAGAACGTCAGGCTGCAAGGAGACGAACGAGACATCCCCAAGTGCAGCAATCGGTGAGACGTCGTGCATATACGTGCGCTCGTTGTCGATCTCGGCCGCGATCAGTTCGCCCGTTTCCACGAACATCGGATCGACTACGATGATGGTCATGGAACCCGCGCTCGCGCCACCGACCGTTGCAGTTGCGGTATAGCTTCCCGCAGGAACCGCGTAGGTGACGACGATGCCCTCGCCCGGAGTTCCGGTGACCGGTTGGTGGCTCGAACTCCCCGTGATGACCAACGATCCGACGCCGCCAGCGATGGTACTGGTGAATCGCAGGCTGTCGTTACGCCTGATCACCAGACGATCGGACGGAGTCTTGGTCGAGAGGTCGGTGATCAACCAGGAGTAGGTTTCAGAACGGTTGAGTGCTTTGTCTGCTTGGGTGACGCCCAAGCCGACCGTCACCGGTCCGGCGGGCGACAGCGGCACGTTTGCAAACAGCGCCTTTTCCCCGAGCTTGGTGTATCCGATCTCGGTCGTCCCTTCGGGACCGACCCGTCGCATCGCCACACCGGATCCATTCGGCGCATTTCCGTAGGCCACGCAGACGGGCGAGACCGGTGTGGGGCCGCTGGAAGGTGAATCGGTGAGGACGTAGGTTCCGGTGGATCCTTGCGGCACGACGTCATAGGCGCGGGCGACGACCGCGCTGCGTTGCGAACCGACGAGGGTCACCGCCTTGATGATCGAGGAGGCCGAGAACAGGATCGCATCGCCCGCGCTGTAGGCGACGGTGCCGACGGTGCCAGGAACCGGATCGGCCAAGGCGGTTCCGACCGGACCGATCGTGTAGAAAACGCTGCCGATATCGCCAGGAACCAGTGCGACGGAGCCTGAATCGAGGAAGAGGCCCGTTTTCCCATCCTGGATGAGCCCCGGGTCCGGCAGGAAACCAGGCGTCGGCAGATGATCACGAATGGTGAAATCGAGATGCGCGATGGGTCCGACCGAGTCCGCACCTGGCGGATCGAGCAGGTCCACACCGAACGTCTCGTCCACGAAGTCGCTGTCTTCGCTCAACGTGAGGCTCATGGTCCGCTGGGTCTGTCCCGGTGCGAACGTGAGGCTCGTTGGCAGGAAGAACCCGTTGTAGTCATCGATCAG
The DNA here is from genome assembly GCA_013816415.1 of Planctomycetota bacterium. Taxonomy (GTDB): domain Bacteria; phylum Planctomycetota; class UBA11346; order UBA11346; family UBA11346; genus JACCZE01. The sequence continues at coordinate 4,531 of JACDEN010000002.1, read as the reverse complement.
AGCCGTTCCTGGTACGACCCGGAATCCGATGACGACGGTCCTTGGTACCGCACGGGATAACTGGACCTGAATGGACACCGGAACGCTGTTGGACTCCAGAGCGGAAGCCGAAGCGACCAGAAAGGTTGCGTTCGTGGTGAGTTCATCATCGACGATGGTCAGGACATGCCGCGCGACCGAGCCGACACGCGCACCACCGGTCGCAGCGATGTCGATGATGACCGTCGCGTCGCCATCGAGCAGGCTGTTGTCCATCACCTGGAACGGAAGAGCCGCAGTCAACGATCCCGCTGGAATGAGGACGCTTCCCGAGCTGGCGAGATACCGCGTTCGCAGCGCCGTGCCGCCGGTCACCGACCATTCGATCATCCGATCCGTCACCGACGTCGAACTGAGGGAGAGGAGAATGTCGGTGGCGCTGCCGTCCAATTCGCCGACCGACGATGTCGCGGTGGTGAACGACACGGTTTCATCAGCCGGCGCGTCGTTATCGGTGATGGTCAGCGTGTGCGACCGGGAAGCCCCGAGCGTGGCTCCGGATGCGCTAGTCAGGGTCAGCTCCACCGTCCGTGCGGGCTGTTGCACATCGTCATCGACCACGCTGATCACGATGTCTCCGCTCGATTGCCCTGCTGGGATGAGCAGCGGACCCGGAGAGACGACCGCTTGCGACGATGTCGCGGTGCCAGCGACGGAATATCCGATGGATACCTCGGACGGGGCTGGCCCGCTGAGAACCACGGGAATGCGCACGGTATCCACCGCCTCGGACACGGAGCCGGATGCGGTCGCAAACGCAGCGGTAACCGCCTGCACGGGACCATGCACCACCACGTTGACGCTGGCAGGTAACGAACGATCGATTCCGCCCCCGAGGGTTCCTCCGTCATCCACCAAGGTGACCGTCAGGGTCGTCGCGCCGGAGATTCCCGTCTGCGGCGCGTAGGTCAGGGTTCCAGCGGCGCTGATGGCGGGCTGGGTCGAGAACAGCGTGCTGTCGACAGCCGTGACCTCGAAGGTCAGCTGTTGCCCCGCCTCATTTCCAGGTCCGGCGCTGATCGCCGTCGCCCAGCCGCTGATGGTGACCGTGCCCGCATTGTGCTCGACGACCTGGTCGGCCCCCTTCTGGAACGACGGCCGGTCATTGACGGGAGCGATGGAGATGGTGGCGGTGGTGATCGCCGACTGCAACTCGCCGTCGCTGGCGCGATAGGTGAAGGTGACCGGGCCGTTGCGATTCGCCACCGGCGTGAAGGTGACGGATCCGTCAGAGGCGAGGACGAGTATTCCGTCGCTGGCTGGAGGGGCGGCCACCAGAACGGCAGATAGACTCGGCCCGTCGACGTCATGGTCGTTCGCGAGGACTCCGCTGTCCGCAGGGACGGTCAGGATGGCGTCTTCGGTTGCCGGAAATGCATCCGCGACGGTGATCGGCGCGTCGTTGACCGCAGTCAGCGTGATGGCAACGCTGGTGACGGGCGATTGCAGATCACCATCGCCGGCACGGTAGGTGAAGGCATCGCTGCCGGAAAAGTCAGCAGCGGGAACGTAGGTGAACGATCCATCGGAAGCGAGAACAAGGGTGCCGTGACTGGGCAGTCCGGACAGGACGGCAACAAGGACAGGGCTGTCGACATCCGAGTCGTTCGCGAGCACCCCTGCTGATGTCGACACCGTGAGTGTCGAATCTTCCGCGATCACATAGGAATCAGCCACCGCGACCGGGGCGTCATTGACCGCAGTGACCGTGATGGTCACCACCGCGATGTTCGAGACGAGATCGCCATCGCTGGCGCGGTAGGTGAAGGAGTCAGCTCCAGAATACTCGGCGTTCGGCGCGTACGTGAAGCCTCCGTCCTCAGCAAGGGTCAGGGTTCCATGCGAGGTCGAGGTCACCAGCGTGGCGCTGAGGAATTGCATCTCCTCATCGGTATCATTCTGGATCACACCGCGGAAATCTGGAACAGTGAGCAGAGTGTCTTCCGCCACGCTGTAGGAATCGGGGACGGCGACCGGCGCATGGTTGGGAGGAACCGTGACGGTGATCGTCACATCGGTGATCGCGGACGCGTCCGATCCGTCGCTGGCGCGGTAGCTGAAGTGGTCCGTCCCGGTGAAATACCCAGTCGGCGTGTAGGTGAATGATCCGCTGGCATTCAACACCAGGACGCCGCTGGTGGTGGTCGAAACGAGAACGGCGGTGAGCGGCGACCCTTCGATGTCCACATCGTTCGCCAAGACCCCAGCGTCGGCTGCAACTGTCAGAGCGGCTCCCCTGGTGGTGGTGTAGGAGTCCGCGGAGCCAGTCGGCACGTCATTCACCGCCGTCACGGTGATCGTCGCGGTCTGCGCCGCGCTAGCCGACACGCCGCTGTTGGCAGTGCCGCCATCGTCGTGCGCAACCATCGTGATCGTCGCCACGCCGTTGGCGTTGGATGCCGACGTATAGCTGAGCACGCCGCTCGGCGACACCGCTGGTGCGACGGCGAACAGCGCAGCGTTGTCGGTGATGACGGTGAACGTGAGGGATTGGGACGCTTCGTCCGCTGGTCCCGCCGTAATGGCCGTCGCCCAACCGCTGATCGTTTGCGCGCCGGCGTCCTCTAGCACGGTCTGGTTCGCGCCCTTGGTGAAGGATGGTGCGTCGTTGACCGCGGTGACCGAGATCGTCGCCGTCTGCGCTGCGCTCGCCGACACGCCGCCGTTGGCGACTCCTCCGGAATCGCGAGTGATGACCGATATGGTCGCCACGCCGTTGGCGTCGAGCGCTGGGGTGTAGCTGAGCGTGCCATCCGTAGACACGGCCGGCGCCACGGCAAACAGCGCAGCGTTGTCGGTCGTCACTGTGAACGATACGATCTGGTCAACTTCATTGGCTGGACCTGCGGACACGGCGGTCGCCCACAGAACCACGCTCTGCGCGCCGGCATCTTCGAGCACGGTCTGGTTTGCGCCCTTGGTGAATGATGGTGCGTCGTTGACCGTCGTCACGGTGATCGTCGCCGTCTGTGCTGCGCTTGCCGACACGCCGCCGTTCGCGACTCCGCCGTTGTCATGAGCGACCACCGTGATCGTCGCCACGCCGTTGGCGTCAGCCACCGGCGTATAGCTGAGCACACCGGCATGCGACAGCGTCGGCGCCACCGCGAACAGCGCGACATTGTCGGTAGTGACGGTGAACGTGACTGATTGCGCCGATTCGTCGGCTGGTCCCGCCGCGATCGCAGTGGCCCAACCGCTGACCGTCTGGGCGCCGGCGTCCTCCAAGACGGTCTGATCCGCGCCCTTGGTGAAGGATGGAGCATCGTTCACCGCGGTGACGGTGATGGTGCCGGTGCGGGCGACGCTGGTGTCGGTTCCGCCATTGGCGACCCCGCCGGAATCATGCGCGACCACAGTGATCACTGCGCTTCCATTGGCGTCGGGGGCCGGGGTGAAGGTCAGCGTGCCGGCTGCATCGATCGCCGGCGCGACGCTGAATAGGCTCGAAGTCGAAGCGCTCACCGTGAAGCTGACGACCTGGCCGGTTTCGTTGGCGGGGCCCGCGCTGATGGCGCTTGCGTATCCGGCAACAGACGTCGCGGCGGCGTCCTCGACCGCGATTCGATCTGCGCCCAGCGTGAAGGTCGGCGCATCGTTCACCGGAGTGACCACGATCACGAAGGTCTGATCCAGACTGGTGTCGACGCCGCCGTTCGCGACTCCGCCGTTGTCTTTCGCATTCACGGACACCACCGCGGTGCCGTAGGCGTTCGCCGCGGGCGTGAAGGTCAGGGTGCCGACCGACGACACAGCCGGTTGCACCGAGAAGAGCGTGGGCGTATCGACGGTGATCTGGAAGGTGACCACCTGTCCGGCCTCGCTGGCCGGTCCAGCACTGATGGCGGTGGCCCAGCCGGAAACGGTACGCAGTCCGGAATCTTCGAGCGCGGTCTGGTCCGCGCCTTTGACGAAGGCGGGCGGCTGGTTGGCCGGCTGATTGGCGATCACGTAGGACGCGACCAAGGAGGTGCTCTCGGTCCACCCGGTACGGAATGCCCGCGCGGTGATGGTCGCGCTGGATGCGAGATGGATCGGTCCGCTGGCGATCGTCGAGGTGCCGGTCGGCTGGGATCCATCCTCGGTGAATCTGATGACCGCCGATGGCGTGGCGCTGGACAGCGTCACGTCGGTCGGCGCCGTATAGGTACCTGCCACCGGAGATCCAGTGGGCTGCGCGACCCGGAACGAGTAGACGCCGACGGCGACCGCACCCTCGAAGTACCCGTTGGCGAATCCACGCGCCCGCACGGTGGTGTTCGACGAGATGGAGATCGGAGACGTGTAGGTCGGGCTCGCGGCCGTGGGCTCGGTGCCATCGATCGAAAAGTGGATCGTCGTACCTGGTGTGGTCGAAGCGAGAGCGACCGACAGCGGGGCCGAGTAGGTACCGGGTGCCGGGGAGAACGTCGGCGTCGCGCCCACGTTGTTGACCCCGGTGATCACGTAGGTGACGACGACTTCTGGGCTCGCCACGCCGTCGAGGAACGAC
>JACDEN010000158.1 GCA_013816415.1 Planctomycetota bacterium | reverse complement strand
GGGTCAACGCCCCCGCGGCCGGAGCCACCAGTTCGATGCGGGCGGGCATCGTCGCGCTGCTGGCGACCGCCTGGCCGAGGGCGATGGCGATCCCGGATCTGGCGGCGGCCCCGTCGACGGTGCCCTCGCCGGCGCGCCAGGAGGCCATGGGCTCGGCGGCAGAGATCGCGCCAGCGGACAACCATACCAGAGAGAAGGCAGCGACTCTGGGCGAGAGGCGGCGAAATAAGGTGCGCATGGATGTTTCCATGAAAGCGTACATCGGATTCGAGGGACGGTCAATCCGATTGGTGCACTCGCAGCAGGGTAGGTCGGAGCCCAGGCGGATCAGATGATACATTCCGGTTGCGCGAAAGGTGGGAAACCCGACCACGTCCATGAACCGGGAGGCCTCCATGATCCGACGCGTCGCCCTCTGCCTGCTCAGCCTGTGCGCCGCCGCTGGCGCCACCGATGCGCCGCCGCCCGCCGAGCGCGGTGGCGGCGAGCTCGCGGTGCGCGTGATGACCATCACCATTCCCGCGCCGACGCCGGCGGGGGATGGCACGGTGGAACTTCCCTATGCGCTGGCCGAGCTGCTGAAGAAGGGCTGGCGCATCAGCCAGACCACCAGCCTCGGGGCGAGCCCCGACGGCAAAGGATTCCTGGTCGTGCTCGTCCTCGACCGCGCTGATCCACTGCGCGAGGCGCACCTCTTCAACGGCGGGATGCCGCGCATGATGCCCGGAATTCCGCCGATGATGCCGCGCGGACCGATGGAGCAGGATCAGCCGGGAGCCGGCCGGCTGCGGCCGGGCGACGAGGATGAGCCCGGACGCGCGGATCCGGTCTCGGCAGCTCCGGCGAAGGACCTCACCGTCACCTGGGACGACGGCAGCGAGTCGCGGATCGCAATCGGCGCCGCGGTGGGCAATCGCAATCCCGTGACCGTGAAAACCCGTGACGCCGACGGCCAGGCCGAGGTCGAGTATCCGGCGACGGCGTTCCTCGATGATCAGGGAACGCTGCACATCGACGCCCGCGGAGAGCCGGTCGCGGGCCCGAAATCCGACGGCTACAGTCCGGACAGCTTCGCGATCCACGCCGACGGCTCGGTCACCACGCGCGACGACAACGACCAGACCCATCATGCCCACGTCGCCGGCAATGGCGGCAAGCAGGATGCGGAGCTGCCGCCGAAGAAGCGGCGGGGCCCGCGCGATATGTGATGGGGGGCGAGGGTTTGGCTTTGGCTTTGGCTTTGGCTTTAGCTTTAGCTTTAGCCGTCGACGTCGGACGTCACCATGAACCCCATCTTGCTTCGATACCAGCGCTCGTCGTGAGCTGACCGCCTGAACGATCTCGCGCCCATCCAGGTTTGCGGTCGGCACCTCATCACCCGACTCGACTGCGGCCAGACACCTGCGGTGCGCGCCAACACCTGCGGTGCGCGCCACCGCCAAAGCCAAAGCCAAACACCTGCGGTGCGCGCCACCGCCAAAGCCAAAGCCGATCCATCGTCCGACGTCCGACGTCCGACGTCCGACGTCCGACGTCCGACGTCCGACGTCGACACCTACAGCCAGAGCCAGAGCCAGAGCCACAGCCAGAGCCAGACCGTATCCCTCCCCCCATCCCTGGGGTATCCTTCCCATACCCCGTGAGATGCGCATGAACGAGCATGCCGCGCGCGAAGCGGATCGGTTCGGACGCACGCTCTCCGCCAGCGAGTTCGCGACCGCGGCCGAACCTGCGGTCGCTTCCATCGCGCGGCCGGGTCCGGCCACGGATGCGAGCCCGGAGATGGCGGGACAGGGCATCGGCAGGCTGCTCGCGGAGCAGGGCCTGCCCTCGGTGGGGCCGATCGGTCCGCGCTTCGTGGTCGAGAGCCTGCTGGGGGTCGGAGCCAATGGGCAGGTCTACGCGGTGGTCGATCAGAACCTCGATCGTCCGCTGGCGGCGAAAGTCCTGAGCGAAGACCATCCGCAGCGCGACGCCATCGAGCACTTCATCGACGAGGCGCGCATCACCGCGTCGCTGCAGCACCCGAACGTGCTGCCGGTGTACGAGCTCGACCTCAGCGTGCGTGGCCAGCTCTACTTCACCATGAAGCGCATCGACGGCGCGTCGCTCGGCGATGCGGTCAATGGATCGACGGCGGCGGCGATGGCGAAGCCGATCGCGCGCATCAACGACGTCGTCGCCATCTTCATCAGCGTCGCGCAGGCGCTGTCGTACGCGCACCACCGCGGCATCATCCACCAGGACATCAAGCCCGACAACATCATGCTCGGGGATTTCGGCGAGGTCCTGCTGGTGGACTGGGGCAGCGCGGTGCGCGTCGACGACCCGCATCCCAAGCTGTACGGGACGCCGCTGTACATGAGCCCCGAGCAGGCGCGCCTCGAGCATGCGGATGCGCGCAGCGACATCTATGCGCTGGGCGCCACGCTGTTCCATGCCTTGACGCTGCGCTGTCCCACGTGGTCCGACGATGCGGACCGCTTCTGGCAGCGGAAGCGCGCGGGCGAAATCGACGCGCCGACCGCCGCCGAGCGGCAGCGGCTTCCGCCGGCGCTGGTGGCGATCGCGCTGAAAGCGCTGGCGGCGGATCCCTCGGCGCGCTATCAGACGGCCGCCGATTTCCGGCAGGACCTCCAGCTCTATCAGGCCGGTCTCGCGGTCAGCGCGCTGCGCGACAGCTGGTTCGCGCGCTGCCGGCGCTCCTACCGCCACAACGCGCGGCGCGTGTGGTTCTCGGCCGCCATCATGGCGGTGATCGCCACCCTCGCGCTGCTGCTCTACGGCGAGCGCCTCAAGGAGGCGGCCACCTGGGGAGCGCCGCTGGTGGACGAGCATTTCTCGGGGACGGACTGGCAGGACCGCTGGCAGACGAAGGAAGGCGTGTGGACGGTGGCCGACGGACATCTCACCACCGCATCGGACGCGAACACCCTGCTGTTCAATCGGCGGCTGTCCGGGGACATCGCGATCGACTATGTCGCCGAGAGGTCGGGTCGATCCCTGCCGGGCGACATCTCGCTGCGCTGGATCCCGGATTCGGCCGACACCACCGGCACCATCGACAACAGCTACTTCTGCCAGATCGGCGCGCGGGACAATGCGCTGGCAGGGATCCAGCACGAGGGCATGTGGGTCGCCTATTCGGATTTCCGCGCGCGGCCGGGCGTCCGGCATCGGATCCGGCTCGAGATCGTCGGCGACCAGATGGCGATGAGCGTCGACGGCCACCAGATCTGCCGCACCATCACCCAGCTGCCGTTCACCGGCGGCCGGATCGCGCTGTATGGATTCAATCCGGGCCAGAGCTACCACCGCGTGCGCATCTATACCAGGCACGTGGCGCAGAAGCTGCCGGCGACGGCGATCGGCGACGCCCTGATCCGCTATGGACGCTACCCCGAGGCGATCGCCGAATACCAGCACATCGTCGAATCCCATCCCGGCACGACGCTGGCCCATCAGGCGTCGCTCCGCGAAGGACTGTGCCGCTATCGCACCGGCGACCACCCGGCCGCATTCGCCGTGTGGAGAACGCTGCGCGGAACCGATCTCGACGAGCTCGCGCGCCTCCACGACCTGGATCGGCTGAACGAGAGCGGCGACTATGCGCAGCTGACCGCCGACATGGGCGCGCTGTACCGCTCAGCCTCGAACGACACCCGTACGCGCGTCGCGCTGCTGTGGACCACCTTTGTGCAGGATCGGCTGAGACAGCGCCTGACCGCGCGATCGGTGCGCGAGCTGACCGATCTGGTGCGCCTGCGCGACCAGGTCTTCCCGCAAGAGGAGGCCACCAACTTCCTGACGCCCAAGGCCCTGATCACGCTCGATCGGACGCAGGAGGCGGTTGACCGCTTCGCGTACCAGCCGCTGATCGCGGCCGAGGCCTGGGTCGCCGAAGGGCGCGCGGACGAGGTGCTGAACCGCTACCCGTGGCTGTCGTCGCTGCGCTTCAAGTGCCTCTTGGCCACCGGCCGATCGCAGGAGATCGATCCCGCGTGGGAATACGAATCGGTCGAGGGCACCATCCTGCGCGGCGAGGCCGACGCGCTGTTCGCCTCGGGCAACCAACGAGGGTCGGTCTGCAACGCGAGCGGGCATTTCGAGGAGGTGATCGGCAACCGAGGCGCGCCGCCGGACCAGCGGATCCGCGCCCTGCTGTTCGCCGGACGCATCGCGGAATGCACCGAGCCAGAGCGCGCGGACATCGACGTCATGATGGCGGAGAAGCGCACCCAGGAGGCGCTCGATTCCTGGGGCTGCGATCGTTCCTATGCGATGTGGCCGCGGCATCTGCTCGGCCTCGAGGCGTGGATCGCCGGCGATCGCGCGCGCGCCGACCAGCTTTTCGCGGTGCCGCCGGCGGCGCGCTTCCACCAGCTCGATTTCCACCTCGCGCACTGGGTGATCGTCCCGGCGCTGCATGAACTCTCCGGCGATCGCGGCGCCCTCGCCGTCGCGAGCGCCGACGCGATGGAGCGGCGCTTCTGCTACGAGCAGAAGCCGTGGTACAACGCGCGCTACCTGACCCGAGCGATCGATGACGCCGCCTACCTCGCCCAGCCCCACCGCCAGTTCGCGGCCGCCGATCTGCTGCTGCTGAAAGGCGTGCTCGCCGAGATATCGGGCGAGCCGGCCGCCGCGTCGCCGCACTACCGCGCCTGGCAGGCGCTGCCGGCATTCCGCCGCGCGACCGATCTCGATCCGGTGCTGGAACGGTTCGTGGCCTGGCGGGTGGCGGGGATCGGGGCGCGGTAGGGGTTTGGTTGGGAGTGGCTGGGGCGGTGCGCACTGCAGGGAGGCGAGAGCCTAAGCTTTGGCTTTGGCTCTGACTGGGCGCGCACCGCAGGTGTCTGGCTGGGCGCGCACCGCAGGTGTCAGGCTCGGGCGGGGCGCCCTCGATGCACGTTTGAGTCAATTGAAATGAATGGATGAATAATTTACCTCTAGCGAGATGGTAGTTGGGGTCGTATATATCTCCGTCCCGTCGCGAGCGTCTAACTCTAGACGCCTGGTCGACATAGCCCGTATCGGAAACACATCGTGCCCCAGTCTCATGGCCGAGCCGTCCGCCGTACCCGTCCAGCCCTCGGAGGTCGCGTGACCATCTCGCGCTCGCTCACTCTCGCCAGCCTCGCCGCCCTGTCCCTTCCGGCATTCGCCGCAGATGGGGAGCAGCCTGCCGAAAAAGTCTCGGTCGGTGGATTCGCGATCGAGCCGATGGGGCACATCACCTCGCCGGACAACGCGTTCTCGGTGCATCCGAAGGCGCTGGTCGGGGTCGCCTACAACACCAACGTGTACGCGACCGAAACGAACACCAAAGGTGACGTGTTCTATAGCTTGGTCGCCGGGCTCGACCTCGGCTGGCGCGCCACCCCGGAAGACAAGTTCGGACTTTCCGGCGAATACGTCGGGCAGGCCTATCAGGATCAAAGCGGCCGAAACCTGCAAGGCGGCCGCGGCATCTTCCGCTATAGCCACGTCGCCCAGGTGTGGGATGCCAACGCGATGGCGTTGTTCGCCCGCACCAACGATCCGTTCGTCTCGACCGGCGAGCAGATCAAGCACGATGATATCGATGCGGCCGTGAACGTGTCGCGCACCATGAATCGCGCCCAGGTCACCGTCGGGGGAATCTACAGCCAGCGCAACTACCTCGAGGCTTCGCGCACATTCGGCGAGGACGATCGCGACTACAGCCTGGTCGGTGGCAATCTCAGGACCGGCTACCAATACGCTGAAGACTCCGAGGTATACGTCCGCGGATTCGCGGATCGTCGCGACTATGTCGAGAACGTCTTCAACGACAGCACCGGCTACGGCGGCCTCATCGGCGTGAAGAAGAAGATCGCGACGCGCTCGATGGTGATCGCCGAGATCGGCGCCACCTATCGCGCATACAAGGACAACTTCGCCCGCAACCCGGCGTACGACGACAAGACCATCATCGCGCCCGTCGGTAACCTGATCTATCGCTGGAACATCGAGCCCTACAGCTGGATCGGCGCCCGCGCCTACAGCACGCTCGAAGAGAGCGTCACCTCGAATTCAGCGTGGCTGGTCGGTGCCGTCGTCGATGGCCGCATGCGCCTGAAGGAGCAGGCCGCTCTCTACGGCAACGCCGGCGCCTACCGCCTGACCGCCAGCGGCCATGCTGCCGGCGTCGAGGCCGAGGTCCGCACCACCGAAGAGATCACGGTCGGCGTGGAATACATCCTGCACCGCGGCGTCGGCCTGCGCCTGCAGAACGTGTACACCGTCAGCCAGTCGAACACGCTGAATGATTTCAGCCGCGACATCATCGGGCTGGACCTCGGCTTCGTCTATTAGCTTCAGGGCCTTCGGCCCTGAAGGGCCCTTGGCGGCTGCGCCGCCACGCGAGCTCTGCTCGGCTTCGACTTCCTCGCCCTCGGCGGCTGCGCCGCCACGCGAGCCTTGCTCGCGTCCGCACGCTGCGCGTGCGAGGGCTTTTTGAGTCAGGGGGATCTGGCGATCCCCCCGATCCACTCGCCTCCGCCGGAA
>JACDEN010000739.1 GCA_013816415.1 Planctomycetota bacterium | reverse complement strand
TTTTGGGGCGCCCTCCATGGTTCCTACCTCATGAGCAACCACGCCTGGCGACACATTGCGGGTAATCGCCCTTGGGCGAGCCATCGCATGATGGTTCCTCTCTACCATTGCATCACCCTTCTTGCGGTTGTGATCGGCTGGGTGTTCTTCCGAGCGAGTACATTCTCCGATGCCATCACTCTCCTGGTAGGCATGGCGGGAGGCCATGGCGCCGCATGGCCTCCAGAGCTGCAAGGAATCCTTTCGACTACTCCGCTGGCAGCGCTCGGGTTCGCTGATCTAGGATTCTCACTCAGCGGATATATCTGGATTGTAGCGCTGCTGCTAATTGCCTTGTTCGTTCCTAATTCTCAAGAGATCATGCGTCTCTCGCAGCCATCTCTCAGCCCAGTGGAGAGCGAAAGTCGTATCGTGTGGCGTCCCTCTTTCCGTTGGGCAATAGTGACCGGCGTTGTTCTGGTGATGACGTTCATGTGCCTTAATCGCGTCAGCGAATTTCTATACTTCCAATTCTAGGCGCTACACATGTCACGTTTCCAATTCCGCCCGGAACACTACCTGCTCGTCGTTGCTGTAGTCACCTGCGCCTTCCTGGGGATCATAGGGGGTTTATTAATTCAGCAGAATAATAATGGTCGGCTCCCGCCGATACCGCTGACAGGCAATATCTCCTTTGATGAGAAGCTCGAATGGCTTTGGAAACGAGGCCCTCGCAACTGGGATGTTCTTGCAGCTGGCTCATCGATGACTTTAAATAATCTATATTCTGAGGGTGTCATCAATGAGTTGTCGGCTGGCACATCCTACGTCAACTCGGCCTCATGGTCTCTAAAAATTGGTGATACCAGGAAGTTTGTCGATTATCTCTGTGCGCTACAACAGCCGAAGTCCGTGATTGTTATTTGTGGACCGATGGATTTTTACGGGAAAAACTCCGTGGAATTTATCCAGACGAATAATCTTAATTTTTACCGCGCTACCACGAACTACGGCCTGCTAGCCGCACAATATTTCGATCCAATATATTACTACAAGCATTCGCAGGAAATCCGCGAACAGCGTAGGACGAGAGCCTCGTATCGCACCCTGATGTTCGATTCTGGTGGCGGTGTTCCGATGGACGTCAGCTATCCAAGTATTGATTCCGAACGCTGGAATGAGAAACCGCGACCAGAATTGATCGATCCAGCGCAGTACATCGAGTTCGAACGATTAGCCGTCATGTTGGAGGCACGCCAAATTCGATTTATCTGTGCACAATCGCCTATCAGGAGCGATGCGTACGACGCTTCGGATACGGTGGCTCTAGATCGGCATTGGCAGCGGCTAAGTGACATATTGAAAGCTCATGGCTTTCCATTCTACAATATTCACCGCTCCTTGTCGCTAGGCCCGGAGTCCTTCGCGGATTACTCACACCTCAACGCAGATGGTGCACGCCAGTTCACCGCAGCATTGGTGGAACAGGCGCGCGCGAATATTAGATCGCAGTGAGCTGCCGGAGAGAAGCGGTATCCGGCGACCGAGGAGGTGGTGGTCTTGGCGGTGCTTTTTCGCCGACGCTTCCGAATCCTGACCGCGGCACTCAACAGCTTGGTGGCCGAGGTTCACTATCGGATGCCGGTCATCCTGAGGCGCGCCGACGTCTCGAGGTGGCTCGACTCTTCCGGGGGTCCTGCAGCCTCCGCGCGCTTGGGGTGCCGTACGGCCGCGATGCGATGACATCGCGCGTGGTGTCGCGGATGGTCATCGCCCACGTGTCGCCGACGGTACAGCCTGGCACCGTTGGCAACCCCGATCCGGCCGGACCCGCGGGGGCAACCATCGCGCTGCCGGGAGCCCATGGTCGTCGCTCGGCACGGCACGCCCGTTCCCGAATCCGTTGCTGCCTTCCCGTGGCTGGATCCTACGCTCGGGCATGCTGCGGCTGCTGCTGATCGATGAGGGCGCCGAGGCGCTCACCGCGTTCCCGCGGCACCAGCACGAGGCGTGGATGACGATCGTGTACGTCCAGGGCGAGGGCGAGGTGGCGTTCGACCACCGGCGCGTGCCGTTCGCCGTCGGTACCATCGTGTGCGTGCCGCCGCGCACGCCGTACGCCGAGACCTCCCAATCCGGATTCCGCAGCCTGTACCTGGCGACGACCGCGCTGTTTCCGGGCGCGCAGGGCGTGCAGGTCTTCACCGAGCGGGCCGGGCGGCCCTTCCACCGTCTGGCCACGGTGCTGCTCGAGGAGTCGCGCCAGGGC
>JACDEN010000157.1 GCA_013816415.1 Planctomycetota bacterium | reverse complement strand
AACATCGATGGCGATCGACCAGCTGCGGTCCCCGGCGATCGCCACCGCGACCCCGTCGACCTCGAGCGACACGATGTCGGCCGCGGCGTGGCCGGCGAGGCGGACTGAGACGGAGGTCACGTTCAGGGTCATCGGATCACCACCCGTGCATGATCGCAGGATCGGAGCGAACTCCAGGTTCGGGGTGCTCAGCCGGGAAGGGATGTGGCACACAATCGGGAGGGTCCGGAGTCCGGAGTCCGGGGTCGGAGAGGGGGGAAGAAACCGCCATCCAGGCTCCCGCCCGCACCCGGCTTGCGTCCGGCGGTCTGGGACATGACGCGTCGTGCCGTCCGGCTACCGTGTCGGCATGGATACGACGCAGGACGACGTCGTGCTGTCCGAGGCATGCCAGCGCTTCGCGCAGCAGGTGGAGGCCGCGCGGCAGCATCCCGTGCTCTCAGGGTTCCTCGACACGCGCCGGGATGATCCGCCGGGCGACCTGCGCGTCGAACCGCTGGTGCTCTTCGGCGGCACCGCCGAGGACCAGGTGCTCTCCTGCTGGCGCACACAGCTGCGCGCGCAGGCGCGCGCCGTGCGCGGCATCGTCGACCGCGACCGCGCGACGACGGGCCAGTGGCTCTATTGGGGCGACCTCGAGGGACCGCGGATCGCCGCCGAGCCGTTCCTGCGCTGTGAACAGCTCCGCGACTGCGGCCGTGAGGCGCGCTCGCTGGTGCGGCTTTTGACCTCACCCAGGCGGGTCCGTCCGGTGCGTCCCGGGGAGATGCGGTTCCAGGACACCTTCGAGGGCGGACTCGGCGCGTGGTCGATCCATGGCGGCGGCGACGTCGACATCGTCGACCGCCGGCTGCGCATCGCGGCCGAGGGGGTCTCGGTCTGGTGCGGGCATCCTTTCACCGACGCGGTGATCGCCTTCGATTATACGCCGTTGTCGGCTGAGAATCCCTCGGCCGGCGCGTTGTTCGCATTCCCGGGAACACCCGTCCCCGGTCAGGACTACGCGATCTCGGGCGGACCCATGGAACGCTACAACACCGGCATCGATACCTACCATTGCTCGCTGTTCCGGGGCGGAACAGGCCGCACCAATCTGCGGCGGACCGGACCGGGATTGAAGATGCTCTCCACCGTCACCCCGGATGCCTGCGCCGAGCTGGGCAGGACCTATCGGGTGGAGCTGCTGAAGCTCGGAAGCATGGTGCAGGTCCTGGTCGACGGCCGGCTCATCCATGCCTACGTGGATGTCGGCACCTACGGACCGGTGCTGACCGGCGGCCGCTTCGGCATCCGCCACTTTTCCGGCGGCCGCCTCGACGCGCGGTATGGTGCGATGACCATTTCGGATCTGGTCTGAACCCGAGCGCGAGTGGATCAAGCCGATCCGTGCGGAAGATCATTCCGTGGTGTAGACTTCCGAGCCATGCCCCTCGAAGCCCTGTTCGTCCCGATTGCCTTCGCCTCGCTGTGCGGCTTCATGTGGTGGATGAGCCGCCGCCAGGCGTAGCAGGCGCGGCGGGTTCCCGGGCCGCGCCCGTCCCCGCCACCAGGCACGCCTCCGCAATCCCTGACCGCTACTGGCTACTGGCTACTGGCTACTGGATGGTGATGACGCGCTGAGCGACCGGCAATCCGTTGGTCAGCAGCTCGACCACCACCGACTGCGGCCGGCTGATGAGCGTCACCGTCGCGCTCCAGATCCCGCCGCTGATGGTCGCGGGCAGGCCGTCGACCAACACGGATGGCGAACCGTTCGAGGTCACATTGCCGTGAAGGACGACCTGCTGCAGCGCAACCGACGGAGCGACGGGCGCCGCCACTGTCGCCGCTTTTGTGCTGGAGTGATGGCAGGTGGTCAGCAGCAGGATGGCCGCGACGACAGCCAGACGGATGAGGTAGGGATTCATGATCACCCCGCTCCTGAGGGCATCGGGATCTCGTCGATGGTCAGGGGCACGCTCACCGGCGCGAATCCCGGCGCGGAGACATCGATCGACGTGGTCTGCGTGGCGGCTCCCGGCGTGACCACCGTCGCCTGCCAGGTCCCGTTGACCACCGGCACTGGCGCGCCGCCGACCGACAGCGTGACGTTGGTACCGGTGACGGTACCGACGAGGTCGATGGTGGTGATGTCGAGGGTGCCGGCTGCAGGCACCACGGTGAGGGTGCCGGACACGAAGGTGATGGCGTAGTTCGCCGAGGTCGCGCCCGAGGCGATGATCGGATAGGTCCCGACCGGACTGGCCGCGACCGCCGTGGTCGCGAGCGTCAGCGGCGTGGTCAAGCTGGCGGCGGTGTCGCCGTTGACGAAGCCGGCGTAGACGGCGGTCAGCGTGGGGTTGGCGCTATCGTGGACCTTGGTCTGGTCGATCGCGGTGATGGTCAGCGCGGCCGGGGCCACGGTGAGGGCAACGCTCGCCGTCGCGCCGGCGAAATTCGCGTTGGACGGAGTGAAGGTGACATTCAGCGCTTGGCCGGCCCCCGCAGCCAGGACTGTGCCCGCGGCGGGCGCATAGACGAACGTTCCCGCGGTGTTGGCGGTGGCATTGAGCTGGGTCGCGCTGAGCGCGGTGCCGTAGGTGATGGCTGCCGGCGCCGCCCACGAGATCACCGCTGCCGCCTGGCTGATGGTCAGTGTGCCCGCAACAAAGGTGATTGCGTAGTTGCCGCTGCTCACGCCGCTGGGCGTGACCGCATAGGTCCCGACCGGACTCGCCGCAGTGGCGGTGGTCGCGAAGGCGAGCGCGCCGGCGAGGCTCGCGCTGGTGTTACCGTTGACGAAGCCGACATAGGTGACGGTGAAACTCGGCAGCGCCGCGCCAAAGACTTTTGAGACATTGACGGTGGTGACGGTCAGCGGCGCCGTGGTGACGGTGATGGCCACGGTGGTAGTCACGGTGTTGTAGTCGGCGGTGTTGGTGGGAGTGAAGGTGGCGCTGAGGATTTGACCGACGCCGGCGCCCAGAACGGTGCCGGCGGCGGGCGTGTAGACGAACGTTCCGGCGACGCTTGCCGTGGCGCTCAGCTGCGTAGCTGAGAGGGGCGTGCCATAAGTGATCCCCGCTGGCGCGCCCCAGGTGATGACGGGATCGGAGGTCGTGTAGGCGAATCCGTTCGTCGCCGTGTCAGAGCCGTTGGGAGTGGTGACGACGACATCGACGCTGCCGGTCGCATGCGCGGGCGTGGAGATGGTAATGGTGGTGGCGTTGATCGCGGTGATGGTCGTGGACAGTCCGCCGACGGTCACCGATGCTCCGGTGAAATCCGTTCCAGTGATGGTGACGCTGTCGCCGCCAAGGGTCGATCCGGTGGTCGGCGCGATGCCCGAGATCGCCGGTACCGGGGCCGGCATCACCACGGTGAGAGTGCCCGCGACGAAGGTGACGGCGTAGTTCGGCCCATCAGCGGCGCTGACGGTGATGGGATAGGTGCCGGCGGCGCTCGCGGCAGTCGCAGTGGTGATGATCGCGACCGGCGTGGTCAACGCGGTGGCCTCGCTATCGCCATTGACCAGCCCTCCGATCACATGCGTCAGCGGCGGATTCGCCGCTCCTTGGAGCTTCGACTTGTTGTCGGCGGTGACGGTCAGCGGCGCCTTGGAGATAGTCAACGTGCCATTGACGAAAGTGATCGCGTAGTTGCCGCTGCTCACACCGCTGGGCGTGACCGTGTAGGCGCCGACCGGACTTGTCGCAGTGGCGGTAGTCGTGAAGACGAGCGTTCCGGCGAGGCTCACACTGGAGTCACCAGTGACGAAGGTGGCGTAGGTGACGGTGAAACCAGGCAGCGCGGCGCCGTAGATCTTCGAGACATTGACGGTGGTGATGGTCAGCGGCGCGGGATTGACGGTGAGCGCCACCGTGGTGGTCACCGGGTTGTAGTCCGCGCCATCGGTCGGGGTAAAGGTCACGCTGAGCGTCTGCGCGCCAGCGGCGAGCACGGTGCCGGAGGCAGGCGTGTAGACAAAGGTTCCCGCCACGCCAGACGACGCGTTCAGCTGCGTCACATCCAGCGCGGTACCGTAGGTGATGGCTGCCGGAGCGGCCCAGGTGACGACCGGTGTCGCCTTGGTGATGGTCAGCGTGCCATTGACGAAGGTGATCGCGTAGTTGCCGCTACTCACGCCGCTGGGCGTGACGGCGTAGAAGCCAACCGGACTTGTCGCGGTGGCGGTGGTCGTGAAGACGAGCGTGCCAGCGAGGCTCGCGCTGGTGTTACCGTTGACGAAGCCGACATAGGTGACGGTGAAACCCGGCAGCGCGGCGCCAAAGACTTTCGAGACATCGACAGTGGTGACGGTCAGTGGCGCGGTGGTGACGCTCAGGGAACCGTTCGCGTAGGTGATGGCATAGTTCGCATTGGTCTGCCCCGACGGCGTGATGGCATACGTGCCGACCGGGCTGGCGAGGGGAGCGGTCGCGAAGGCGAGCGCGCCGGTCATGGCCGCAGCGGTGTCGCCGTTGACGAAGCCGGCATAGGCGGCGCTGAAAGCGGGATTCGGCGCTCCATAGAGTCGCGTCGCGTCATTGGCGGTGATGGCCAGCGATACCTGGGTCACGGTGAGCGTGCCATCGACATACGTGATGGTGTAGTTGCTGCTGGTCAGGCCCGAGGCGGTGATCGCGTAGGTGGCGACCGGGCTCGCGGCGGTCGCGGTCGTGGTCACCGCGAGCGCGCCGCCGAGGCTGGCAATGGTGTCGCCATTCACGAATCCGCTCGGGGTCGCGGTGAAAGCGGGATTGGCGGAGCCATAGGCGCGTGAGGCGTTGGCGGCGGTCACCGTCAGCGGTGCGGTCGCGACCGTGATCGCCACCGTGGTGGTCACGCTGTTGTAGTTGGTGGTGTCGGTCGGGGTGAAGGTGGTGTTCAGGATCTGGCCGACGCCGGCGTTGAGCTTGGTGCCAGAGGCAGGCGTGTAGACGAATGCTCCCGCCACGCTGGCGGTGGCGTTCAACTCCGTGGCCGACAGCGCCGTGCCGTAGGTGATCGTCGCCGGCGTCGCCCAGGTGATGACCGGCGTGATCTTCCCGTAGGAGTATCCGTTGATGGCCGTCACCGTGCCGTTCGGCGTGGTGACGACCACGTTGACCAGGCCGAGGGCGTGCGCCGGCGTCACCACTACCACCGAGGTCGTCGAGATCGTCACCACCGTGGCCGCCGCGCCGCCGAAGAGATCGGTGATCGCGCCATCGAGGTTGGTGCCAGTGATGGTCACGGTCTGGCCGCCGAGCGCCGGCCCCGAATTCGGTGAGATGCTGGTGATCGTTGGCAGCGGCGCCGGCGCCACCACCCACATCGTGGCGTCGACGAAGGTGATGGCGTAGTTGTTGGCCGAGGCATCGCTCACTGTGATCGGATAGGTGCCGACGATGCTCGCCGTGACCGCGGTGGTGGCGATGAGCACCGGTGTCGAGAACGCGCTGGCTTCGGTGTCGCCATTGACGAATCCGGTGACGGCATAGGTGAGCGCCGGATTCACCGCGCCCTGCAGCTTGGCCTGGTTGGCCGCGACGATGGTCAGCGGCGCGGGATCGATGGCGAGATTGCCGTCGACGAAGGTGATGGCATAGGTGACGCTGGTCGCGCCGCCGACGGTGATCGGATAGACGCCGACCACATTCGCCGTGGTGGCGATGGTCGCGGTCGTCACCGGCGTGGCGAGCGCGGTGGCCTCGGTGTCCGCGCCGAGCAGGCCGACCAGCGTGTAGGTGAGTGTCGGATTGGCGGCGCCGTACGCGCGGCTCCGGTCGTTGGCGGTGATGGTCAGCGGCGGCAGTTGGTAGGTGTACGCCGCAGTGGCGGTGGTGGTGCCGAAGGCGTTGGTCAACACGACGTCGACCAGGCCCACCGCATGCGCGCCGGTCGTCACCACCGCCGAGGTCAGGCTGGTCGATACGATTGCCGCGGTGACTCCGCCGATGGTCACCGAGCTGGTGGTAGCGAGGTTGTAGCCCGAGAGCGTGACCGTGGTGCCGCCCAGCGTGTAGCCGACGTTCGGCGACACCGTAGCGATGTTGGGCAGAGGCGTGGGGCCGAGGTCGGTGAGCGTGACACCGCCGACGTACGAGATGCGCAGCAGCCGTCCGCCGGAGGGGAAGCTCGTGGCCTCAGCGAGCCCGGCGAAGGTTCCGGTGACTGCGCCAGTGAACATGGTGAAGATGGTCCCGGTCACCGCGGAGGTGTTGGCCAGCACCAGGGTCGCAGCACTGATCGTCACCGAGGCTGCGTTGACGCGGTCGTATTGACCGGCAGAAACGCCAGCGATCTGCGCAACATAGCGGGATCCCGCCGACAGCGTGACCGCGCCGCCGACGGTCAGGGTTCCGACCGCCCCGGGCAGCCCGGGGCTCAAGGTGCCGCCCGACGCCACGCTGAGCGCGCCGGCGATGATCCCGGTGCCGCCGATGGTCGCGCCCGAGGCGACGCTGACCGCGCCGGTGCCGGTGGCGCTGCCCGCGACATTGGTCACCAGCACGGTCCCGGCGCTGATCGTCGTCGCACCGTCGTAGGTGTTGGCGGCGCCGAGGACGACGGTGCCCGCTCCG
>JACDEN010000156.1 GCA_013816415.1 Planctomycetota bacterium | reverse complement strand
GGTGATCGCAGCGGCGATCACCGCACCGGGCGCACCGTAGCTGAAGCTCCCGAGGAGCATCAGCGAGGCGAAGCTCCCGACGGCGATTCCAGAAAACAGCACGCGTGCGGCGGTACCGCTCCACGCGTCGGCGCAGCGCTGCCAGCTCCACGCGGTCGCGGCGGTGACCGCGCCGTAGCCGACGATCCAGATCAGCGGGTGGGCGCGGAACGTTCCGAGCGCGCGCAGCATCAGGTACGCGGCGATTCCGCCGAACAGCGCGGCGTGGATCGCACCGCGGGTGCGGCCGGCGAAGCACGCGGATTCGGCCAACGCGGCGACGGCAGCCGCGAGCGCGAGATAGGGGAGCCATCCCGATTCATCGGCAGGGGGAACCGCGGGAAGGTGCAACAGGCAGAAGAGGCCAGCGGCGACCGCCAGCCAGGTGGCGACGGCCGATCCGGCCCATCGCTGGTCCAGCCCGAAGCGGCCGGTAATGACGTGTCCGATCACCGCGACGGACCCGGCGATGACCAGCGCGATGAAGAAATACGCATCGAACATCACGGCCTCCGGGATTCACGAAAGCATCTGCCGCGGCGCGCGCCGCGGCAGATGCCCACGATGCCTGATCGGCGCCCTACTTCTTGCCTTCGGTGCTGAGGATGATGCTCACCTCATCGCCGAGCATGTCGGGCATGAAGGTCATGCCGAAATCGCTGCGCTTGATGTCGAAGGTGGTCTCGAATCCGATCCGCTGCTCGCCGGCTTGACCCTTGCCATCGCCGACATGGACGACCTTCACGGTCAGCGGCTTGGTGACGCCGTGCAGCGTGAGATTACCCGTGACCTCCATGGTCTTGTCGTCGACCGCCTTCACGGCGGTGCTCTTGAAGGTGATGGAATCGAACTTCTTGGCGTCGAAGAAATCAGGCCCCTTCAGATGCTGGTCGCGCTTCTCGAAGTGGGTGTCGACGCTGTCGGCCTTGATGGAGTAGGAGATGCTGGTCTTGCCGATGTCCGCCGGGTTGTACGCGATGGTGCCGCTGAGGTCGTCGAAGCGGCCGTAGAAGTTGCTGACGCCCATGTGGTTGATGCGGAACAGAGCGGTCGAATGGACGGGATCGATGGCGAAGGTATCCTCGGCGTGCACGGAGGCGGCGACGAGGACGGTGGCGAGGGCGGCGGTGCGGAACGCGGACATGGAGACTCCTTGATGATGCGGATGGGATCCGCGGATGGTTGATGTTGATGAAGGCGGAGGTCAGGCGTCCCTGCTGCGCGCGGCCTCGAGGAGATCGATCAGCTGCACGAGCTGATCGCGGGTGAGATGCTGGAACTGCCCGCGATGGAAGGCGTCGAGCGAGTCGGATCCGATCGAATCGAGCAGCGACGATCCGCCGGCGGTGATGCGCACGACCACCACCCGCCGGTCCGCGCCACTGCGGGATCTGGTGGTGAGGCCGCGCTTCTCGAGGCGGTCGAGCAGCCGCGTGATGTCGGGATCGCGGGTCACCATGCGCGCGCCGATCTCGCCGCACGGCAGTCCGGACTCGCCGGCGCCGCGCAGGATGCGCAGGATGTTGTACTGGGCCGGGGTCAGATCGTGCGGTTTCAGATGGACGGCCATCTGCCGCGCAAGCTCATCGGCCGTTCGCACCAGGTTCAGGTACGCTTCGACCTCGACCGACGCGAACGGCTTCGATTGCTTGAGTTCGGACTGCAGGCGACCGGCCATGGGTAAACGAATATCGTCTAAACAATCATTGTCAACACAGTGGTTCGGCGATGTCACCGTCGTCCGTCCCCGCCACGGTGACATATTCCTGTAAACAAACCCTCCACGACGAACATTACAGGATAGAGAGAAGAGGCCGCAGATGGTTATCGCCAGACAGCCGAGCGTCGATTCCGTCCGCTGGATGGTCGGCCACGCCGTGCGGGCCGATCGCCTGTCCGGTTTCCGTCGCCACAATGCCTCTCAGGGTGACAGCGAATGAAACACCCCCTCATCGTTGCCCCTACCGCGATTGCCCCCGCCCGGACCCGCTCCTACCGTGGAGCCTCTTCCGGCCACCCTTCCTTGCTCCCTGTCCTGACGTTACTTGCGCAGGGTTCCCGGTTCGAGCGCAGATCCACGACCATTCTGGTGCATCACGGCCACCAGTCGAAAGGCGACCCATGTCCCACCTCAGCATGAAGCTCCTCCGTCTCGGCAGCATCGGCGTCGCTGCCGCGTCGATGGCGCTCTTCCAGTCCTGCGGCGACAACGGATCCCCGGTCAACCAGGATCGCGGCGGCGCGCTCCCGAAACCGCCGGAGTCGGTGCGCCGGCTCGATGCGCCGTCGGCGCGCACCCAGGCCCTGATCAATGAACTCAACGTGCTGCGCACCGAAGCCTACTTCGGCGTGCCGCACAACGTGTCGAACAGCAACGAGCTCTACACCGCGGCCTTCCGGCATGCCGTCTACCTGAACACCAAGAATTCAGCCACCTACAATCCCAATCCGCCACCGACGCTGACCGGTGCCCCGGGCGATCCCGGCGCCGAGACGCTGAACATCAGGCCCGAGACCGATTGGAACCAGCAGGTCAGCGCCTTCCAGATCCTCAATGGCGGTCAAGCCGTCATCCACGACGAGGACATCTTTCCGGGCGTCGGCAGGATCTATCCCGCGCTCTATACCGCCAAGGATCCGATGAACCGCGTCCTCGCGGTTGCCGGTGGACCCGGTCTGCTGCGATCCGTCGGCGCTTCCCAGGCCGAGCTCTATGAGGACTTCGCCTTCAGTGGCAACATCTTCAGGGCCACCGGCTCAGCCTCCCCCTATCGTGGCTACGAGATCGGACTTGGCACCTACGACGAGTTGCAGTCGATCTGGTACAGCCGGCACGGCCGCTCGTTCCTGATGGACGCGTCGCTGCGCTACGTCGCCTATGCGTCGGCCTACGACGATGGCGGCAATGGCGCCTACATCCCGCCCTGGCCGATCCTCTACGGCCGCTTCGCAGGCGTGCTCATGGGCCTGGGCTCGCGCCCGTTGGTCCAGGAGCGCGGCATCTGGCCGAACAGCACCAGCACCAACGTCAACCGCTTCGGCACCGATACCGTCAACCAGGGTCCGAACCAGTACTCGGGCGTCCCGATCAGCATCTCGCTGCCGTCGCGTCTGCCCATCATCCGCGACATCGGCGTACGCGGCTTCGGCGGTACCCTGTCGGTGACCTTCACCAAGTCGAGCGCGGTCGGCGTCCCGAACAGCTGGCGCTTCCTGCAATTCTACAGCTCGACCGAAGGGCTGGTCATCCCGGTCGCCACTGGCGCAACCTTTACTGGCAATGAATACCACGGCGTCGGCGGACCGGTTCCCGCGGTGACCAACCTGCCGGTGCTCTTGTGGACTTGGCAGTCGACCACACTCACCGGAGACCGCGTCTACATCATCGGACTCGATCCCTCCACCGACTTCAGCAAGATCGCCGTGGGCGACCGCATCACCATCAGCTATCCTGGACAGCCAAAATTTCCGGTCACTTACACCATCCTGGCGGTGAATGCACCCTCGCGTCAGGTGACCATCCTGGTCCCCGGCGGCGGCGATCCGTTCTTCGGCATTTCTCCAAATCCGCTGACCACCAAATTCGATATCTTTTCTGCGACGTCGACGTCAATCACCGCCCTGGTGGACAAGAACCTCGCGGATGGCGAACTGGTGATCCAGCCGATCGCGCCGCTGGAACCAAATTCGACCTACACCGTGTCGATCGGCCTCAAGACCGCGGATTACCCGCTCGGCGCGGCATATGACGACATCACCATGACCTTCACCACCAACGGCAACTGACGTGAGCCGCCGCGCCGCACGATCATTGGGGCTGACCGCCCTCGTGGTGGGCGCGGTGGTGTTGGCGGCGCATGGCCGCGGCGACCGGCAGCCAGGCCGGCCGGATGGAGCCTCCTTGCCGGCCACAGCCGATCACCGCCGCGGCGGAGAGCATCGGCTGCTCCAGCCGACGGTGGGGGCAGCCGTGCCGGCGGGTCGCGAAACCGACAGCGCTTTTCCGGGGGAGTCGCCGATCACGGCGGCGTCGCCATCGAGGGAAGCGCCATCGCTGGACGGGAGGATCGCGAACCCGGGAATATCGTCCTCGGATCCGCGCGCGAGCGCATCGGCCGCGACCGATCCCGGGTCATCGAGCGCAGCAGCCCCGTGTCTGCCGCAGCGCATTCCGCATTCCGATGCGGATCCATCGGCCGCCGATGCTGAGGCGGTCGCGCTCACGAAGGCCGCGCAGTCGCATTCCCACGCGTACCTCAACCTGCGGTCCGTCGAATTCGCTCCCGGCGTCATGACCATGCGCGAGGGGAGCGTTCCCGTCGGATTCATCTTCGAGCCGCAGGAGAATCCCGACGGCTGCATGCGCGTGGCCATGGGTGCGACCGAACCGGCGTGCATCTCGTTCCACGGCGACCAGGTCCGCAGCACCCGCATCGACGGAGAGCCGATCGTGGAGGGCCGGCAGTACCAGCTGCGCGACGGCATGCGCATCACTGCCGGAGGCTCGGTGGCCGTGCACATCGAACCGCACACCGTCGCTCCGAAGCTTCCCGATGGCGTTGGCTGAGACCGCGCGCGTGATCGCCCGGAAACACCGCATCAGATCGGGCAGCGCCGCGCTCATCGCGCTCGGGTGCGCCATGGGAATCGTCGGCTGTGCGGGCCGGCCGGAGAGCGCCTCGGGCAACATCCGCGCCTGCTCGCCCTCGATGACCGACGTCGGCGGCCATGGCATGCTGGTGTCGGAGAGCCCTGGTTATCATTGGGCGGACAGCCGCTAGATCGCTGCCGATCCTGGAGCGATGGCGCCCTCGCTGTGCGCCGCGCCTGCGTTGGAGTCTATCCCGCGCTGTTCACCGGTCCCGACCTGTTCAATCGGCTGTTGGCGGTCGTGGGCGGCCCAGGACTCGTCCGATCGATCGGCGCGACGCGGGCCGAACTGTACGAGGACTTCGTGTTCAACGGCAACATCTTTCGGCCCGACGGCTCAGCGTCGCCGTATCGCGGATACGAGCTCGGCTCTGCGACCTTCGACGAACTGCAGTCGATCTGGTACAGCCGTCACGGCCGATCTTTCCTGAGGGACGCCTCGCTGCACTACGTCGGCTATGGATCGGCGTACGACAGCGACGGAAGCGGAGCCTACATCACGCCCTGGCCGATCATGTACGGCCGCTTTGCCGGCGTGTTCATGGGACTCGGGGCGCGTCCGCTGGTCCAGGAATTGGGGATCTGGCCCAACAGCACCAGCACCGACGTCAACCGCTTCGGTACCGACACGCTCAACCAGGGACCGAACCAGTTTTCCGGCGTGCCGATCAGCATCTCGCTGCCGTCGCGTCTGCCGATCATCCGCGACATCGGCGTGCGCGGCTTCGGCGGTTCGCTGTCCGTGACTTCACCAAGTCGAGCGCGGTCGGCGTCCCAAACAGCTGGCGCTTCCTGCAATTCTACAGCTCGACCGAAGGACTGGTCATCCCGGTCGCCACCGGCGGTACCTTCACCGGCAACGAGTACCATGGCGTCGGCGGACCAGTTCCCGCGGTCACCAACCTGCCGGTGGTGCTGTGGACCTGGCAGTCGACCACCCTCACCGGCGACCACATGTACATCGTCGAACTCGATCCCTCGACCGACTTCAGCAAGATCGCCGTCGGCGACCGCATCACGATCAGCTATCCGGGCAAAGCGAAGTTCCCGGTCAGCTATCCGATCCTCGCGGTGAATGCGCCCTCACGCCAGGTGACCATCCTGGTCCCCGGCGGCGGCGACCCGTTCTTCGGCATTTCTCCAGATCCGCTGACCACCAAATTCGACATCTTCTCGGCGACGTCGACCGCGATCACCGCGTTGGTCGACAAGAATCTCGCGAACGGCGAGTTGGTGATCCAGCCGATCGCGCCGCTCGAACCGAATTCGACCTACACGCTGTCGCTCGCTGTGAAGACTGCCGACTTCCCCGTCGGCGCCGGCTATCAGGACCTGACAGTCACGTTCACCACTAACAGCAAATGACCGCGATCGCTACGCCAACGGTCGCTCGACCTCGGTCGGTTTCTGGTAGTCGATTCCCGGCAGCTCGAATCCGAAGAGGCCGCGGAACTCGCTCTTGAAGCCGGCGTAGTCGCTCGAGGTCTGCAGATTCTCGCTCGCGACCTCGGTCCACATGCGCGCGACCGCGTCCTGCACGTCCTTGGCCATCTCGCGGTCATCGACGCGGATGCGTCCATCGGCGTCGAGCGTGGGCGCCTTGCCGGGACCGATGTGCATCTTGAACAGCCTGAGCATCTGCTCGATCGTGCCCTCGTGCGTGCCCTTCGCCTTCATCACCTTGTAGAGCAGGCTGATGTATAGCGGCACCACCGGGATCGCGCTCGAGGCCTGGGTGACCAGCGCCTTGTTGACGCTGATCCAGGCGTTGCCGCCGAGTTTCTGCCGCAGCTCGGCGTCGATCTTCTTGGCGCTCGCCGCGATGTGCTCCTTGGCCTTGCCGATGGTGCCGTTGGTGTAGATGGGATAGGTC
>JACDEN010000155.1 GCA_013816415.1 Planctomycetota bacterium | reverse complement strand
AGCACCGGCTTCATCGGATAGCTGTAGCCGCAATGGGGACAAACGAATGTGGCGGCCATCCCAGGCCATGCTGGATGGCTTTACCAAGGGACGCAAGGTCCCCCAGGGGTTCAGGCGCCGTGGTGTGAGTTGCGGACGCTTCCGACCTGGGTCGCCGATACTCGGGATTCCTGCCTGATTTAAGGGAAAGCCCGTAATCCCTTGGTGCCCTGCGTCACCTCGGCGGTGGCGGATTCAACCTGGCTGCGAGCGCACCTGTCGATCCCTCACCCATGGTTCGACCGTGCATATCCCGGCGGTCGATGCAGCTCGGGAGATGACCCGTTAGGAACCCCATCCCCAAGTCGAGCTGCTGGCCATTCGATCGGTTCCGCGACGTTGTCAGGGCCTGGATCGGCCGACCACTTCCAGGAAATGCTCGAGTTCGCTGTAGTTGTTGCTCCAGGAGGTGTACATGACTCCGTCGATGCCACGCAGGCCCTTGGTCTCGGCGAGCCATGGAATCATGTTATCCGACGACTCGTCGTAATAGCCGCACAGGATCTGATGATTGCCGCGGTCGGCGAAGTGCTTCAGCGATTCAGGGCGCTTCTCTGCAAAACCATGCCAGTTGAGGATGATGATGTCCTTGCCGAGAGCCTCCCACGAGCCGTACCACGGATCGATGCCTTTGACGAGGTGATAATATTCATTTTTCTTCGAGGCGTTGTGATGGGGATCGAACATGTCGCTCCACACGAAGATCGGCTTACCGGGATCCTCCGCGCGGATCAGGTCGGCACAGTGGTTGAAATGCTCGCCGAGCACCGTCGCCATCGGCTTGCCCACCTTGGTGCAGGTGGCGTCCCATCCCTGACAGCGGATTTCGTCGTGAGGCAGTATGTAGCCGTCTGGTTGGAGGATGGTATGCAGTTCATGCAGATTGCGCTGCATGATCGGCCAGACATTTGCCTCATTCATGCAGCTGACGACGCCGTCACCGAACGCCGCGTGCGCGTAGCTCACCAGGACGCGGTCGCCTTCCTTGAGGCGGCTCTTCGCGGGGACCGTCACCACCGGCTGCTCATACCAGTACTGATAGAGGCCGGGCCAGCGCGTATTGCCGAGTTTGGGATCCCTGGCGTCGGTGAAGTCGGAGCCCTCGCTGAACGTGACCGACTTGTCAGTGCTGGTCATGATGAACGGCAGGCTCTCTCGCCGCAGCAGATTGACGAAGCCGCCCGGCTCGATTCGGACATCGTCGATCCACAGCTTCCCGCTCTTGCCGCCCCATGATCCGACCATGACCGTGACCTGGGTGTTGTCGAGGGTGTTGAAGGGGATGTCGATGCGGGTCCAATCCTGGGTTCCCTGGATCTCGTAACGCTCATACGCGAGATCCTGTGCACCTTTGACCGCAAAACCGAAGCTGTTGGTGTGGACGAAATCCTCGGTCTTCACTTTCATCGAGAGATTATAGTAGCGGAACGGTTTAACCGCGAGCACCTGGGTGGCGCGCCCGTTGCCGTGCGCATTCTTGCCGGCGATGTCTTGGATGCGCAGCGAGGACGATCCCTCGCAAGCGACCGTCGTATCGATGAAGCAGACCGAACCTGGATCGTCGACGTTCCAGCCGGTGGGGCTGTCGGGTTTCATGGCTGATTCGAAGGACGGATTCTGCACCTTCGCATCGTCGTCCACCGCGATCAGCTTTCCGTTGCGCACGACGAAGGGTGCCTCGACAACCGGCATGCCTTCGGCGAGATTCGGATCGTTGCTCAGCAGATCGAGGTCGAAGTTGCAGGTCGATGCGTAGATGGCGAGTTTGAGATCGCGGCAGGCCTGACGGAGGCGTTTCAGGTTGTTGTCATATTCCGGCCGTGTAACCGTGACCGTCTCGAAGAACCTGCTGAATTTGCAATCGGTAACGTAGATGCCGTTGTATCCCGCCTTGGCCGCGCGCGTGAGCACCTCGATAGTCGCATCGACGTTCTTCCCGTCCATGAAGTTTTTCGAGATGTAGACCCATTTGTAGGGCATCTTCGTCGCTGCCGGAGGTGGTGTCGTCGCGGGTGGATCTGCACCCTGCGCGGGCGAGACGACGACGAGCGCAGCGACGAGTGCGGAAAGGGGCCATGAGGCTCGGAGCATCGGTATTCCTCTCGCGCAGGCGCACGTCGACGGGATGTGGATGTGGGTCCAACGGTCAAACAACCTGTAGAATATTCGCTCTGGCCGACGCCCACCATGCCCGGATCGCTTGTCGAGGGCAGGGTGATCGCTCGATCCAGCCAAAATCCGCGGCATGGGACCTGCCATTTCCCGAGCAGGCAGGGGCCGTTCGCGAGTCCTCAGGCATGGTTTCTGAAGGCCTCTGGCGAGAGCCCCACGGCGTCCTTGAATTGGCTCGAAAAAGTATACGGATTGCTGTAACCCAGCGCGTAGGCGATCTCCTTCACCGAATGGCGGTTGCCGAGCAGCAACTCGCGGGCGCGATCGATCCGCCGGCGGATGCGATATTCGCCCGGCGACATGCCCATGCGTTCGCGGAAGACCTTGCGGAAGCGTTCGTAGCTCATGCTGAAGGAGCGCGCCACCTCGTCGAGATGGATCCGCCCGTCGGCGGTCTCGTTGAGATGGCGGCAGGCTTCCTCGATCATGCGCGCGTGCTCGTCGCCGCGGTCCTGCCCGCGGTCGAGGGCATAGAGGCTGACCAGCACCTCGACCAGCGCGACGTAGAATTTCGGAAGGTCGTGATCGTCCGCAGCCCGCAGCGGACCGACCATGCGGTCGAGCCTGCGGATCAATGACAGGTCCAGCCCCGGCTGCAGGACCGCTCGCTGGAGATCGATGATGCCGAGGTCGCTGAGAGACTTGCAAATCGATCCGCTGAAATCGATCCAACATTCCGCGAAGCTGCTGTTCGGATCGAGAATCGTCGTGTGCCTACGGCCGGGGATACGCTGGAACAAACTTCCGGGGCCGACCGGATGGATGCGGCCATTCCAATCCGTATAGGTCCCACGACCACGCATGACGTAGCATGCGGCGTAGGTCGGGAAGATGCGATCCGTAACGTCCGCGGTGGTGCCGCGCTTGTCTTGGAAACCACAACTGATGTGTCCGACCAGGGGCGTGGCTCCGACACTGCGGTAGGTTGAACGATCCTGAATCAGGCTGGTCGGAATGGTGATGGGGGCACGCGCGCGGCTCATTGGTCAAAGATGACCAAAAAACGTATGCAAGCAACCAGTTATGGCATTTTTGGTGGGCAATTCCACCTAAGATGTGCCCAATCGCCATCGCTAGCGACCAATTCTGAATGATCACAACCGGAGGTTCCATGGCACCCAGTTCCACCGCGTTTTGCGAACCAGGTCTGTCCGACGCCCAAATAGCCACCCTGCATGACCTCGGCTACCTCGTGCTCGATCGGTTCCTGGACCCCGAGGTCAATCAGAGGCTGAAAGGAGAGATCGATATCCATGTCGATGGGAAGTCGAATGCCTGGCCGTGCGAGCTGCCGGAACACGGCCGGCTCATCAGCGATCCCCGCCTGATGGCCCTGCTCGACTCGGTGCTGGGATCGGGATTCGGTTTCCATCACCTGCACTCCTCACGCCATGATGCCGGAGCCGAAGGCGTGTCGTGGCACCATGACTACGAGCAGATTCCCCAGACCAATCGCTCTCACACCATGGTCCACGTTTTCTTCTACCTCAATGGCCTCGACGGCACCATCGGCGACCTGATGCTGCTTCCGAAGTCGCACAATCTGGTCTGGGATCGGTATTCGTTACATCCGCTGTTCGGCACTTCGGATCTTCCCGGATCTGTGGTCATCAACGATCTCGCGCCAGGAACCGCGGTGATCGTCAATTCTGCGCTTTTGCATGCGCGCCGCGCAAAACCCGGTGGGGAGGGCAAGCCCAGGTACTTCATCGACACCTCCTATTGCCAGGCCGGGATCCGTTGGCCTTCGTACGGGCGCCCAGAATGGCGTGAAATTCTCGGCCGGTGCCGAGCGCTCGGCCTCGATCGTGGTCTGTATCCAGATTTGTTCGCCGAACGGCATTTCTTCGACCAGCTCGGGGCTTGGCAGCGCCTGAAAGACCTCAACCATGGTAGCCTCGTGACGCAACCCGATGGAGCGAACTGAATGACCTCGGCTGTGATCCTCGTCACCGGGGCGACGGGGAAGGTCGGCCGGGTCTTCATCGAGAAGCTCCTGTCGGATCCGCGCCACGCGGGCGCCACCGTCCGTGCCTTGTGTCACAACCGCTCGCTGCCCGCCCGCGCCCGCGTGGAGGTGGTGAAGGGCTCGATCGCCGATCGCGAGGTTGTTCGCCTGGCGATGTCCGGCGTGACGCACGTCGTGCATCTCGCGACCTGCAAGGAGATCCCCGAGGAAGTCATGGACGTGACCGTGAAGGGCCTGTTCTGGCTGCTCGAGGAAAGCCGTGAGAGCCCGACGTTCCGGCAGTTCGTCCTGATCGGCGGCGATGCGGCGCTCGGCCACTTCGTCTATCCGCATCCGGTTCCGGTCACCGAGTCGCAGCGGCATTCCGCCTACCAGGGCTGCTACGCCCTCTCGAAGGTCCTCGAAGAGGTGATGCTCGAACAGTATTTCATCCAATACGGCCTGAACGGCTGCTGCCTGCGCGCGCCGTGGATCATGGAGAAGGACGACTTCAAGTTCACGATGTCGTTCGGGGCCGACGTCTTCGGCGGTCCGCGCTGGCGCGACCTGGTTCCGGCGGCCGATGCCGATCGCTATGCGGCCGACGGCACGGTGCCGGTGATGCTCGATCCAGCAGGCTCGCCCGTCCAACGCAATTTCGTCCACGTCTCCGATTTCGCCGACGCCATGGTCAGCGCGATCGATCATCCCAAGGCGCGCCAGCAGACGTTCAACATCTGCATGGACGAGCCGGTCGATTACCGAAAGGCCGCGGAGCACCTGCAGAAGACGCGCGGGCTGCGTTCGGTCGATGTCCGCACCGGATTCAATTCCACCTGGCTCGACAATGCGAAGGCCAAGTTCCTGCTCGGCTGGCGCCCGCGCTACGATCTCGCCCGCCTGATCGACGAATCGTACGGATACCGGCGCAGTCCCGACGATCCGCGGACCATCTGGTATCCCGGCTGAACGCGGGTCGCGCTCAGAATTCCCAGCCGGCGATGAACACGGTCTTGCTGGCCGGTGAATTGTCGGTGAGCCCGATCATGTAGGACAGATCGATGTGCATCTGCGGCAGGGGGCGGATCTGGATGCTCGGCCCGAGCAGGAATTCCCGCTCGTAGTTTCCGCGGTCGCCCTTGACGTCCTCCCAGGCGAACTTGTCCTCGATGCCGAGCGACACCTTCTCGTCTCGAAGCGTGTAGCTCAGGGCGTTGGTCATCTCCTGGGCCACCGCCTGGTCGCCGCCGACCTTGCGCTCGTAGACGAAATTGGTCGCCCAATGCCAGCGCGGCGTCAGTTCGTCGGTCAGCAGCAGCTTGAATTCCGCGCTGTCGTAGTCGCCGCTGGCGTTGGCCCATTCGCCGTACAGCGTCGGATTTCCCCAGATCCTGCCCCAGTCCGCCAGTGCGTAGCGCAGCTCGAACTTGGTCTCGGACAAGCCGAGGGGACCGGTGGAGTCCTCCTTTTCGTAGACCTGGTAGAGATCGAGCTGGAAGCGGTACGGCAGTCCGATCTCGGCCTCGTACACATGCTGGATCTGCGTCGGCTTGTCCTTCTTGAAGTCCTTGACGATCAGCCAGTACTCGAATTCGAACTGTCCTTCGGGCACTACGTAGACGCGGGTCTCGGTGAAGCGTCGGCGCGCGGTCCAGCGCGGCTGCTGATACGATCCGATGCGATCCTCTTCGCGCAGTTCGGCGGTCCCCCGTCCCTGCACGGTCAAAGCCGGCATCTCCCAGGAATGTCCCTGGCTGCGGGCCTCGTCGGACGTGGTGCGCGGCGCTGTGCGCGTCGGAGTGATATCCTCAGCGAGGGCCGCGTAGGGAAGGCCGAGGAGCGCGAGTGCGGGCACGAGTGCTCGGGTCATGCAGATTCCTTGAGCGGGTGCAGAGCGGAGCGCGTGCCAACGCTGCGAGCCGTATGGCTCAGACACAGCGCACGCCATGGGCAGACGGTGTTACCGCCGTCGACAGCGTCAACACCAGGCCAGGCCGATCAGCGCTTGGACTGGACCATTCCCAGCACCGCCTTCACCACATCGCTGGCCCACGGCAGGTAGGCTTTCTCCATCGCCTTCGCCTGCGGCGAGATCGACGTCGCCGCGCCCAGGCGTTCGACCGGCGCGTCGAGCCAATCGAAGGCCCGGCGCGAGATGGTGTCGGCGACTTCCGCGGTGAACGAGCAGGTCTTCACCGCCTGGCTGCCGACCACGACCTTCCCGGTCTTCTTCACCGAGGCGAGGACGGTGTCCCAGTCGAAGGGCACGAGCGTGCGTGCGTCGATGACCTCGAGCGAGACCCCGTGGTCCTTTTCGAGGATTTCCGCGGCCTTCATCGCCTCGTTCACCAGGTAGCTCCAGCCGACGAAGGTCGCGTCACTGCCGGCGCGCTTGACCGCGGCCTGGCCGAA
>JACDEN010000154.1 GCA_013816415.1 Planctomycetota bacterium | reverse complement strand
GTGCTCGCGCGCTTGAAGGACCGCCAGCTGGCTGCGCTCGAGCGCTGGCTGCGCGCCGGCGGATCGCTGCTGCTCCTCACCGAAGGGCCGGTGCCGGACCAGGCCTTCGCGCTGATCGCACGCGCCGCGCAGGAGGGAGGCGCTCCTGCACCAGTGCGCGACGCGCATCAGGGACTGGCGGCTGCGGGCGAACACCCGTCGCTGCTGTACGCTGGATTGGGGCGCCTGGCGGTCGCGCCCTTGGCGCAGGCCCTGGATGCCGGCGACGCGTGGAGGCAGCTGCCGGTCCACCTGTGGAACATTCGCTGCGATCAGGCCGCCGAGATGGTCGCGAACGGCGCGTGGAACCGCGCACTGCTCGAGCAGACGCACAGCACGAATGCCCAGAACACCTATGATCAATACGACCGCACGGTGAGCTTCGCGCATCACGATCTGTCGATCAACGGGCCGATGACGAATGTGCTGATGCCGAGCCAGATCGCGATCATCCCGTTCAGCATCGTGCTGATCACCTTCGTGGTCTTCATCCTGATCATCGGCCCGGGCGACTGGCTGGTGCTCGGCTGGCTGCGCGCCCGCCGCTTCACCTGGATCGTCTTCCCGCTGGTCGCGATCTCCTTCACCGTGTTCATGGTGCGGATGTCGCGTCACTACCTCGGAGGCGCCGATCACCGGCAGCACCTCGAGATCGTTGATTTCGGGTCGGAGGGCGCGGTGCTGCGCGACGAACGCATCGAACTGGTCTTCACCGGAAACAGCACCGACCTCGCCTCCGACATCCACGACGGCTTGTGGGCCGACCTCAACCGCACCGGGCAGGGCGGCTCCAATCCCTACTCGTATCAGCGCTATCGGCAGCAGCAGACCAGCGAGGTCAACTCCACCCCCACCTACGATGGCGCGGTCCCGGGATCGTACCGGGTCACCCAGGCGGTCGGACAGTGGGATCCGCGGCTGCGGCGTTCTCTCTCGTTCTCGGCGCCAGCCGACATGCCGCTGAAGATCAGCCGCGATTTCACGGATCCTTCGCACGTCGCGGCAGCAGCGTCTGAGCTCGTCGGCGGCGATGCCGATGGCTTCGTCGGCTACTTCCAGGGCGGCCAGCTGACCAGCGTGCTGGGACAGATCGAGACGCTGTCGGGCCACCAGCAGGTCCATCAGCAATGGGAAGGGAACCAGCAGTGGATCCAGCCGCTGTCGTGCCATGTGCAGACCGGGTGGTTCGCGCTGTGTTCGCGCACCTCGCCCGCGGGCGGCTCGACCTGGGAGGATATCCCGGTCCACGATCCGACGGACAAGAACCAATGGCTGCTCATCACCGCCGTGCACGCCGGGGACTCCCTGTGGGTCGCGCGACGGCTGTACCGGCTCCATCACGATCATCCAGGAGTGCACTGATGTCCTTCGTCACCATTTCCCATCTGCGGGTCCGCTACGGAAAGTTCGAGGCGGTGAAGGACATCAGCTTCGAGATCCCGAAGGGCGAGCTGTTCGGTTTCATCGGCCCCAACGGCGCGGGCAAGTCATCGACCATCAAGGTGCTGGCGACGCTGCTCAAGCCCTCCGGCGGAACGGTGACGATCGGCGGCGTCGACGTGGTGAAGAATCCCGCGAAGATACGCCGCAACATCGGCTACGTGCCCGACTTCTTCGGCGTCTACGAGGATCTGACGGTGCGCGAATACCTGCATTTCTTCGCCGCGGCGTACGAGATCGAACGGGGCAAGCGCGAGGGGCTGATCGGCGACGCGCTCGCCCTCACCGACCTCGGCGGCAAGATCGATGCCCCGGTCGACGGTCTCTCGCGCGGCATGAAGCAGCGTCTGTCGCTGGCCCGGGTGCTGCTGCACGACCCCGAACTGCTGCTTTTGGACGAGCCGGCGTCGGGCCTGGATCCGCGCGCCCGCATCGAGATGCGCGAACTGCTCAAGGAGCTGCAGCGGCTCGGCAAGACCATCATCATCTCGAGCCATATCCTCCACGAGCTTGCGCAGCTGTGCACACGCATCGGCATCATCGAAGCGGGCCAGATGATGGCCGAAGGTCCGCTCGAGGAGATCTTCCGGCGGCTGAACCTGATGCGCGTGGTCCACGTCCAGCTGGTGAACCCGACCGATGCACTCATCGCCGCCATCCGCGCGATGCCGGGAATCAGCGGAGTCGAGCCCCAGGCCGACCGCTTGGCGATCCAATGGCGAGAGGGCGAACTCGCCGTCGAGGATCTGCACGACGCCATCCACAAGCTCGGCGGACGCATCCGCATGTTCCAGCCCGAGGCCTTGGATATGGAGACCGCGTTCATGAAGCTGACCGAGGGCAAGACCGCGTGATCGCCGGGCGGCGGAAGCTGTCATTCGCGCGCGCGATGCCGTCGTTTCCGCTGCTGGGAAAGGAATTGCTCGAGATCGCATCGCGACGACGCACTTATGTCATCCGAGTCGTGCTGGCGCTGCTGCTGCTCGTCGCGTTCGCGATCGCCTATCAGCAGGAGCTCGGGGACGGCGATCCTCTGTTTGACATGATCGGGAAAGGAGGGTTCCTCTGTCTGAGATTGTTCGAGTGCCTGTTCATCGGGGTGTGCGTGTTCATGCCCGCGATGACCGCTGGGGTGATCACGGTCGAGAAGGAGCAGGGATCCCTGGTGCTGCTGCTGTTGACTCCGATGAGTCCTTTCGGGCTGGTGTTGCAGAAGTGTCTGGGACGCGTGCTGTCGACCATGGCGATCCTGATGCTCGCGCTTCCTCTTTTCAGTATCGCCTATGCGTATGGCGGACTCGATGTCGAGACGCTGTTCCTCTTTATCTACGTACTGATCCTCACCTGTCTGCAGCTCGCAGCTCTCTCCATCGCCGTGAGCGCGTGGTGCCGGACCTCGACAGGAGCGTTCTGTCTCACGTATATCCTTGAGGCCGTGCTCTACATGGGGCCCTACCTCATGGAGCAGCTGTCTTATTCATTTTATCAATCCTCCAGCGGCGGCATCCATTTCTGGAAATTGGCGAGCGGCATCTTCCCGCTCCAGGCATTCCGGCAGCAGTTCGGGAGGACCTTGTCATTCGACTTGGACTTCGTGTGCGATGTCCTCACGACTTCGCTGCCCGCGCTGCTGTCGATCCCGGTATTCTTGCTGCTCGCCCGTCTTTTCATCGTGCGGCGCGCCGACCTGTCCGGATCGAACCCCTTCCTGCGGTTGTTCCGGTTCCTCGACGCGACTTTTCAACGCCTGGATGCGCGGATCGGCCGCACCTCGTCGCTCGAGCTGCCGCTCATGAATCCGGTTGCCTGGCGTGAACTGAATCGACGGTCGCTGTCGAATTGGCGCTATCTCGTCCGTCTGTTCGTGCCGGTCTACTCCGTCGCGATCCTGGCGATGGTGCTGTTTTCGGTGAACGTCGACCGCGAATGGGCAGACACGCTCCAGTCGATGGCCTACTACGCCGTGCTGGCATCGGGCACGCTCGCGCTGATGGCGCTGGGAGCCGGGCTCATCGCCGGCGAACGCACCCATCAGACGCTCGACGTGCTGCTGACCACCCCGATCTCGCCGCGGCAGATCCTCACGCAGAAGGCCAGCGCGCTGCGCCGCATCCAAGGCGCCCTGCTCGCGCTCGTCCTGCTCACCATCTGGTTCGATTACTACATGGGCCACATGGATGCCACCCGCTGCCTGGTGCGAGCCGCTGCGGCGGTGGTGTTCCTGCCGTGCTTCACCTGGATCGCCATCATCTGCGGTATCGTTTCACCGCGCCGCAATCAGGCGATGATCGCCGTGGTCATCATCTCCATGATCTGGTTGGCTGGCGTTCCCTTGCTGCTGTCCGGACTCGAGTCCATTTTCGGTGACCACCGTAATTACTATTATTACAACGATTATTACGGCCGGGAGGAGACGTTTTTCCACGCTCTGCAGGCCTCCAGTCCGGTCGGCCTGCTGCTCATGAACGATGATCATGAATTCAGGGTGGCCTGGGGCATGGAGCTGGGAGTGCCGTTTGTCGCCTTGAGCGGATATCTCGTCCTCTGGATGTGCCTGCGCGCCACCGCCCGCGACCTGGCGGGACGATTCCTGCGCCGGAGCGTTTCCCATGGCTAGCTGGCGTCTGGTTCCGCGACTGCCGCTGCTCTCCAAGGAGCTGCTCGAGATCTCGGCGCGCAAGCGCACCTATGAGGATGGGTGGCTCGCGCATTCGTCCTGCTGGTTCGGTGTCGTGTACGTGGGGTTCCACGTGCTGGTCTGGCGGATCCTGCGCGGGACCTCGTTGGCCCTGTCCGAACGCCTGCTGCGTCGGGGCGGACCATGAGCCGCTGGACATCCGTGAGTCTGCCGCTGCTCGGCAAGGAGCTGATCGAGCATGCGAACCGCCGCCGGACCTATGTCGCCCGGGTGATCTATGCGGTGGCCCTGGTGGGTGTCTACGGCGTCGTCCAGTTGCAGATGTCGCAGATGTACGGTGCACAGGGAGCGAGCCTGCTCGGCCAAGGTGGCATGCTGTTCGAATTCCTGTTCCGGATGCAGGCCATCGGGATCCTGATCGTCATGCCCGCGATCACCGCTGGAGCGTTCACGCAGGAGAAGGAGACCGGATCCCTGATCCTGCTGCTGCTCACGCCGCTGACTCCGGCGAAGCTGGTGCTGCAGAAATGGCTGTCGCGGGTCCTGATCATGTCCGGATTCCTGGTGCTCGCGTTGCCGTTGGCAGCCATGGCCTATGCCTACGGCGGATTTTCCGCGGACTTCCTGGTGGCAGGTTCCGCCGTCCTGCTGCTGCTGTACCTCCAGGTGGGAGCGTTCGCGATCCTGATGAGCGCGTGGTTCCGCTCGACGGTGGCGGCCTTCATCGCCGCGTACGTCGGGGTCATGACGGTCGACTTCCTGGTTCCACCAGCGATCGCGCCATGGCTTGCGATCGATATGGTCTCGCATCTGGGCAGTTCAGGAACGTCCCTGCAGCTGTGGCCGAACGCGCGGCACGTCCTGGCGACGGTGGTGGTCATGCTGGTCATCGCGAGCTCGGTGCTGGCCTGGAGGGCACGGGCCTCCGGCGGCAATCCGGTATTGGGCATCTTCCGGGGGTTGGACCGGTTGTTCAATCGCGGCGACGAGCTGCTCGGGCGGCGCCGGCGCGTGGTGTCCTTGCCGGTGTCTCAGCCCATCGCGTGGCTGGAATTCAACCGGCGATCGCTCGCCAATTGGCGCTACCTCATTCGCCTCCTCGTTCCCATCGAACTGTTGATCGCCGGGTATATCGGACTGGTGTCAGGGGGCATGTCGAACCATCTCTGGCTCTACATCCTCCTCCTGCCGCTGGTGGTGCTCGTGCTGCTGGTGCTCGGTACGAGCCTGATCGCCGGGGAACGATCGGGGCAGACGCTCGATGTGCTGCTGACCACGAGCATCTCGCCGAAATCGATCATCAGGCAGAAGATGCGGGCACTCTATCGCATCCTGATCGCCCTGTGCGTGCCGCTGCTCACCGTCGTCCTCTATCCCCTGGTGGGGAGGCCGACGGCGTTCGGCAGCAGCGGCGATGATAATATCCTCGGCCATGTGCTGACCATTTCGATCCTGCTGCCCCTGATGGCCTGGTTGGCCGTCTGGATCGGGCTGGTCATCACCAACCGGATCCGCGCCATGGTCACCGCGGTCATCGCCACCGTGATCTGGCTCGGTGGAGGACTGATCCTGCAGTTCCTGCTGCTGATGGTGGGCGGCTACCGCATGGAGGGTCCCGCGAATCTGCTGTCATCCTTCACCCCACTGGCGATGGAGACCTACGGCCTTCTCGTCGGATCCGGGAACATGGACGCCACGCCGATCGTGCTGTGGTGCGTGTTGCATCTCAGCCTCCTGCTGGTGATCCGCCATGTCTGCCTTTCGCGCGCCGCCGCGCTGCTGCTGCGCGCATGATCACCATCGAAAACCTAGTGGTGTACTTCGGCGGCGTCGGCGTCGCTGCCAGCGAGCGCCCGCTGCTGCTGGCTGCCATCGCCGCGACCAAGGGCGATCGGCCCTTCTCGGGAAGCCGGGCCGTCGACGATCTCAGCCTGAGCGTTCCGGAAGGAGCGATCCTCGGGCTGATCGGGCCGAATGGAGCGGGCAAGTCCACCACCATGCGCGTGCTGGCGACGCTGGTCCGGCCGATGCGCGGGCGCGTCCTGGTCGGCGGAATCGATGTCGTTCGGAATCCGCAACTGATCCGCAAGCTCATCGGCTGGGTGCCCGACTCGTTCGGAGTCTATGATGGGCTCACCTGTGCCGACTACCTGCGGTTCTTCGCATCGATCAACGGAGTCGATGGCAGGGCCACGGGTCCCGTCGTGCGCGATGTCCTCGACCTGGTCGACCTGTCGCGGAAGGCTGACGATCCGGTCGAGCACCTCTCGCGCGGGATGAAGCAGCGGCTGTCGATCGCACGCGCTCTCCTGCACGACCCGGCGCTGCTGCTGCTCGATGAACCGACGGAGGGACTCGCGCCGGTGATCGTCCAGCAGATCGGCCGAACCATCGCCGAGCTCAAGGCACAAGGGTTCACGATCCTGCTGGTCGAACAAAATTTCCGTTTCGCGGCT
>JACDEN010000153.1 GCA_013816415.1 Planctomycetota bacterium | reverse complement strand
GACCAAGGGGGAAGGGGACGATGCGCGATCTGCGAAAGGATGATCGCATAAGGACTCTGGACATGATATTGCTAGTGATATCATGCCATCATGCATGGCGAACGGCTTGCCGGGCGGATGTTCTACAAGTCGCCATCGTTCGCTCGTCAGGCAGGCGAACTGGCTGCTTGGAGCCAGATCGATGACTTGAAACGGCGGCTGAACCGCGACTCGACGGTCGGCGACGTCATCAAGGGAAGCGGCAGCCTGCGCAAGATCCGCATTCCTCTTCCGGGTCGAGGTGCCAGGGGCGGTGGACGGGCCATCTATTACCAGATCGTCGAGTCTGCCGTGGTCCTGCCGCTGGCTATCTATGATAAATCCGATCAGGAGGACCTGGACGCCGATGACATCAAGGCGTTGGTTCGATTGCGCCATGAGATGAGTCGTCAGTTGGAGCTGCCCCAGTAACCGGAGGAACACATCATGGGAAAAATCACGAAGCACATGAAGGCCGAGATCGAGGCGATGGAGAAGGGTGACGCTTTCGCCACCGAAAGTCCCGTGGGGGACCGGGGCGAGCCGCGTCCGCCCGCGTCACGTGCAAACGGTCGGATCCTCCTGCGCTTGAGCCGCCAAGAGCATGCCCGTCTGGTGCAAGAGGCCGCTGCCGAGGGAGTCAGCCTCAATCACTACCTCACCGAAATCGTGTGCCGCCGTGAAGGGGTGGGCCATTCATCACGTCCAGCTTCGTTCCGTCGATCGCCGACCGCTCGGCGGAGTCACCGTCGGAAGCGTTGAGGCTGGCTCTCGTCCCGCCACCTTCGCGACTTCTCCTGCAGTCTCTCTTGCTGACGACGAGCCGGGGAAGGGGGGAAGGCGGAAGAAGGCGGATGCAGGGGAAGAAAGGGACGAAGGCGGACGAAGGGCGACGGCCAGTCACCTGGTGTTCCTTCGGCCGGCGACTACCTCGACCCCACCCCGAACAACACCACCCGGATCGTCCTGAGCACGATCATCAGATCGAGCATCGGCGACTGGTTTGTGATGTCGTACAGGTCGTATTCCAGCTTCATGCGCGCGTCCTCGACCGAAGATCCATACGCTGTAGCTTTGGCTTTGGCATCGATTGTCACAGGCCGAGTTGCCGCCATTCGCCGTCGGACCGTCGAGGATGGAAAAATCCCTTTATACACTCTTCGTTTCGAACGCAGATTTGCATGTGATTCTTCTCTCGGAATCCGGCATTCGGGTAAAGCTCATCTCCCTCGACGAAAACCGCGCGCACGGAGTCGTACTGGGTGATTTCAGACTCCTGGTTATTCTGATGCAGGGCTTCGATGACTGCGCAGTCGAGATGGCGCAGGAGGAGATCCTTGGAACCTCGGTTTTTCGGCAACGGGATGCCGGCTTTGTCATGATAAGCCTGAAGCGCTTGATAACTCTTCTGCACGAGACCGAGTGCATCGTGATCGAGCAGGTTCAAGCAGTGACCGAGATCGAGAATGGCTCCGATCACAAATGGGTGCTGGATCTTTTGCCCACCTGGACGTGGGTATTTGGCACGCGCCTCTGCCCAGGCCAGCGCGCGATCCTTATTCCCTTCCCAGAAGTAGAATCCGTGACCGAGCCAATCGTGATCGTTCTTGCTCTTCAGCATGGTCTGGCGATTAGCCAAGATGGCTTCACCGACCGCTCTATCGCACCCATGGAAGCCGATGACGAATGCGGGAAGCCGCGTATACACGACAGCCGTTCAGCGATAGTGGGAGGTCAGCTTACCCTGGCGGGTAACGATGCCGGCGCTCATCAAGAACTGGAGCGCCTCAAGCTTCGCCTGCTTCGCCGACAGCTTGGCGAGCCGCTTACGACGTTGCTCGAACGCCTGGATCTGGCAGGCGATCTCGGGGTCTTTGATGTGGGCGCTAGCGACCATAGGTGAATTGTGACAAGGGAGGGAATGAAGGGAAGGGGATGTTGCCCATGCGTGCCTGACTGGAAATTTCCTGACCGGTCAACAGAGCGTGTGGTAACAGGGTTGACGGCGAGAACGGGCGGTATCCTGGAATGAGGAGCGACTGAAGGCAGATAGCTTGAGCAGTAGCCAGAGCTGTAGATCTGGCCTCGATTCCGAGTTCTCGAACCACCTCTGCCGATGCTAAACACCTGCGGTGCGCGCCCGCTACGGCTACCGCTCAGGCTATCTGCCTTCATCTCCCCGATTCAGCGCGACCCCACCCCGAACAACACCACCCGGATCGTCCTGAGCACGATCATCAGATCGAGCATCGGCGACTGGTTTGTGATGTCGTACAGGTCGTATTCCAGCTTCATGCGCGCGTCCTCGACCGAGGAGCCGTCGGGATAGCGCACCTGCGCCCAGCCGGTCAGGCCGGGGCGGAAGATGTTGCGCAGATGGTCATACGGGATCAGCGTCTCGTAGGTCGACACCAGCTCGTCCCACTCGGCGCGCGGGCCAATGAAGCTCATGTCCTGTATGTATTTTTGGTTCTGATGCGGACATCCTGGATGGTCTGGGTTTCGCCGGGTTGGCCGGAGTGTCCCGGGAAGCTGATTCCCCGCCGGCTGCTACCCCGTAGACTACTCGCATGATCATCCCACACCCACAATATGTGGTCGATGCCGGTGGGCGGCCAACGGCTGTCCAGGTGCCAGTGGATGAGTTCCGCTCGCTGGTCCTCGCTGCCTTCGCCAGCGGTCGCCTCGGAGTGGTCGAAGCGGCATCCTTCCTGGGGGTGACGCGCCCGGAGTTCTACACCCTCGCCACCGAGTCGGGCATCTCGACCTGCACCTATACCCCGGCGTCGGTCGAGGCGGAACTTGCCAATATCTGACGCGGTGGTGATCGCGGACGCAAGCCCATTCGTCCACCTCGCACGCGTTGGGCGTCTCGACTTGCTCCCGGCCGTCTTCGGTCGGGTCACGGTCCCGCTGATCATCGCCACCGAGGTTGGCCGTGGCGGTTCCCTCTATCCCGGCATCGACCTGCAGACGCTCGCCTGGGTGACGGTAGTGCCCGATCGTGCTGATCCTGACATCGCCGCCGATACGAGCCTCCACGTCGGCGAGATCGCCGCTCTGAGCCTCGCCCGCGCCACGCCGCATCACCTGCTGGTCATCGACGACCTCAGCGGCCGAACGGCAGCACAGCGGCTCGGGCTGCGCTTCATCGGCACAGCCGGTGCCGTCATTCGGGCGCGGAAGGCGGGCGTCATCCCAGCGGCTGCGCCGATCCTGGATGCTCTCGCCGCCAACGGTTTCCGCCTCTCGGTCGACATCCGCAAAGCGTTGCTCGGCGTGGTTGGCGAGAGCTGACGTCGAAACTGGGAACAGACGGTTGAGTGCCTGTCTTGGAGGTACTATGGAGGTACTACCGCGAAGGGCGTGCCTGTCCTGCATTACCGCCCATTGAGGCGGCTCTTGCGCATGAATGCGCAGACGCGGGAGATGCGGGAGTCCTTCTTCGCGGTTAGGCGATCGCCTTTTTTACGAGCCTGGGATTAATCCTTGTTTGATTAATTTGCGGGTGTCCTTTATTGATGACAACCTATATGTGAAAACTCAGTAACGAACCGGGTTTCATGTTTGCGATGAAGGGGACGAGGCAATCCCATGTCAGGCAGGTTGCTCTATCGGAGATTGACCCCAGCGATCGGTTGCGAATAATGCGACGCATGGATCGGGGTTACCCCGGTCGGCGTCTAGCTCCGGTGTAAACCGGGGCTTTTCGCTTTTTAGGGCTCCTGGATCAACCCCCAGCCCGCGTCGATCTCTCCCTTTCGGTACAGCTTCGCGGCCAGGATGTCCCACGCTCGATTCGGCTGGGCCGGGTCCATGACGTGCCGGGCGATGGGCCGCGCCACGAGGTCGGCCAATTGGAGGCCAGTGGCGTTGGCGTGCTTGTTTGCGATCACGATGTCGAACGGCAACGGAACGATGGAACGGTTTGCTCCGTCGCAGATGCGGCGGAACTCAAGCTCCAG
The DNA here is from genome assembly GCA_013816415.1 of Planctomycetota bacterium. Taxonomy (GTDB): domain Bacteria; phylum Planctomycetota; class UBA11346; order UBA11346; family UBA11346; genus JACCZE01. The sequence continues at coordinate 2,599 of JACDEN010000153.1, read as the reverse complement.
TTCGCCATCCTCCCGCTTGCCGCGGGACTCGAACACGACGTGGGTCAAGCAGTCACCTTGCTCCCGCTCCGCCAACAGATGAGTCAGGCGGTCGAGGCACCCGGCGAGCGCCAAGTGATAGGGATTGGATTGGCGCTGCTCGCTGCGCGTTAAGCGCGGCTTGTCGATGGCGCACGCGATGATGGTGAACTCGGTGGCGATGATCAATGCGTTCAGAGCCGAGAAGAACCGCTGACGGATCTCCGCATCGACCAGGATTCGGAACGGCCCTACCGTTTTACGGATGTCGCGCTCGTGGAGCACCGCCATGTCGTGACCGAAGAAATCGAACTTGAGACGTTGGAGCGCGGGGCACGCGCGCTCGGCATAGACATGCTTGTCGAAGATGCAGCAGGCCAGCACGAACATCGGCGAGTGCGGGTCTACCCCCACCATGCCGTGATCACCGCTTTCATCGACATAGACGATGTAATCGCTGAACGCCACGGCCATGTCGGGAACGATAGGTCAAAAATGACCCATGCAAGAGAATGGGAATCTGACGGAGGAGGGGCATAATGCCTTGGCTCTGGCTCTGGCTCTGGCTCTGGCGCGGCGCGCACCGCAGGTGTGTCCCTGGCATCGGGCGTCGGGCGTCGGACTCTCCGATCTATCGCGACCCCACCCCAAACAACACCACCCGGATCGTCCTGAGCACGATCATCAGATCGAGCATCGGTGACTGGTTCTTGATGTAGTACAGGTCGTATTCCAGCTTCATGCGCGCGTCCTCGACCGAGGAGCCGTAGGGATAGCGCACCTGCGCCCAGCCGGTCAGGCCGGGGCGGACGATGTGGCGCAGATGGTAATAGGGGATCAGCGTCTCGTAGGTCGACACCAGTTCGTCCCACTCGGCGCGCGGGCCGATGAAGCTCATGTCGCCGCGCAGCACATTCCAGAGCTGCGGCAGTTCATCGAGGCGGCTCTTCCGCATGAAGGCGCCGACCGGGGTGATGCGCGCGTCTTTCTTCGCGGTGTAGCGGTCGCCCGTCTCGGAACCGGTGACCATGGTGCGGAATTTCAGCACGGTGAAGTTCCTGCCATCCTGGCCGACGCGCTGCTGCTTGAACAGGATCGGGCCGGGGCTGGTCACGCGCACGGCGATGGCGGCGGCGATGATGATCGGCAGACTGATGATCATCAGGCCGACCGACAGCGCGATATCCATCAGGCGCTTGACGTGCACCTGGAACGGGCTGTGGATCAGGTCGAAGCCCTTGCTCAGGCCGAGCCAGTCGCCGCGCACGTGCGAGACCGGGATGCGGCCCCACCAGCGTTCGTAGCAGTCCGGCAGATCCATCACCGGCACGCCGCCCAGACGGGCGACGTTGCGGATCACCGATTCGGGCAGGTCGGAGGCGCTGGAGAGGATGATGCCCGACCAGCGCTGTTTCAGGCGTTTGTCGAGGACGTCCCAGCGAGGGCCAACGAGAGGGGGAGGCCGACGTAGCCGAGGCTGATCACGCCGATCGTGGCGTGGCGAGAGGCGATGGGATCGGGGGTGAGGGGCTTGCGCTAGCACATGGTGGTGGGGGGAGAAAGGGTCGCAATACGCCGGGAAGGATTATAGGCCGGAGAGAAACCATGGATTTTTCCCACATTAGGGTCTACCATTGGTAGACCGAAGGAGGAAGCCATGATTGCGCGATTGAGCAGGCACGGGAACAGCCAAGCGGTGGTCCTCTCAACATCCGTCCTGAAGTTGCTGGGGGTTCCGAAGGATGGATCCTTCGAGGTGGTCACCGATGGTGAGGTTCTCATCTTGAAGCCTCGCCGGCGCGCGAAGGCGAAGGAGCTGTCTTTCGCTGTCGTTGCGCGCGCGGTCATGAAACGGCATCGCCCGGCGCTCATCGCGCTGGCGGATCGATGACAGAGCCGAGGTTCCTCACTCTCGGTGAGATCCTCGAATTGCACCAGCTGGTATTGCGGGATTCCGGCGGAAGCGAGGGCATCCTCAGCCAGCATCTGCTGGAGTCGGCGGTTGGCGCACCGCAACAGTCTTATGGGGGGAAATACCTCAACCCCTACCCTTTCGGCATGGCGGCGGCATACCTCTATAGCTTTGCCCGCAATCATGCCTTCGCCGATGCGAACAAGCGGACCGCGCTGGTCGTGTGCTCGGCATTCCTGCAGTTCAGCGGCTATGCCTTCGACGGTCTCTCGCAGAAAGATGTCGAGGAATTCGTTGTCAGCGTCGCGACCAATCGCATCCGCAAGGACCGCGCCGCTGCTGTCCTCAAGCAGCATTCGCGACGCTTGTAAACCGAGGCGGCCCCACTTTTTCGGCGCTCGGCGCACATCGAGGCATTCCTCAGGGGCTAACTCTGCGCGTCTGGCCGTGGCAGCGTCGATCGCAATCATGTCATCGACGTCGGACGTCGCACGACGCACGTCGGACTCTCCGCCTACCTCGACCCCACCCCGAACAGCACCACCCGTATCGTCCTGAGCACGATCATCAGATCGAGCATCGGCGACTGGGGGAGAAGGTCCGACGTCCGACGTCCGACGTCCGACGTCGGAAAATAGAAAATCGACCTCTATCTGAATGTCGCTGTCT
>JACDEN010000738.1 GCA_013816415.1 Planctomycetota bacterium | reverse complement strand
AAGGATGCCGACGGCAAGAATCGCGTGATGGGCACGCCGATGTACATGAGCCCCGAGCAGGCGCGCGCGCAGGCCGTCGATCACCGCAGCGACCAGTACAGCCTCGGCGCGACCCTCTACCACATGCTCACCGGCGAGGCTCCATTCAAGGGCACCGATGCGAAGGCGCTGATGCGCGCCCATGTGTTCGATCCGATCCCAGATCCCCGCGCCATCCGCCCCGATGTGCCCGAGGCGTGGCGGCAGCTGGCGATGAAGCTCCTGGCAAAGATGCCGGACGATCGCTTCGCGACCGCGGCCGACATGCGCGCGGCGGTCGAGGGCGCAGCGACCGGAATCTCGCTGCAGAGCCTGTCCAAACGCGTGCGCACGCCGATGGCCAAGCGTCCGTCCGGCGGCGTCCCCACGTGGGCGGTGCTGCTGGTCCTGGTGCTGGTGATCGCCGGGTCGGCCGCCTTCCTGGCGATGCGGGGCGGCAAGCAGAAGGGATCGGCTGAGGAAGCGACGGCCGGCGGCACCGCCGGCGCGGTCCGCACCACGCCCGATCCGGCCGATGTGCCTTCCGACGACAGCGCCGTCGTCCGTGCGGCGATCATCGCGCTGCCCAAGGACGACGGCCAGGCGATCGCCTCGCTCGGCCGCATGGCGAACGAAGCCTCCTGGTCCTCGCCGATGGCGAAGGCCGCGATCGCGAAGGAGCTCAAACGTCGGCAGGACGGCCTCGCCGCCGCGCAGAGCAATGGCATGAAGGCGGAGCTGGCGCTGATCGACCAGCATGTCGCCGACAAGGATCTCGTCGCCGCGCGCGATGGCCTGACCGCGTTCATCGGCAAACACCCGGATCTCGGCCAATCGGATGTGGTCAAGGCGACCAACAACCGCATCGAGGCCGCGCTCGCCACCATGGCGAAGGATTTCATCGATCGCGCGGTGGCCGCCCCCTCCGGCAAGGAGCTCGATGGCCTCGCGCGCGAAGCCAAGGCGGCGGCCCTGAACCCGGAAGCGCTCAAGGTCATCGATCAGCAGATCGCGCAGCGCCGCGCGCAGCTCGAGAAGGACGCTTCCGCGCAGGCGCGCGCCGCCGATCGCAAGGTGTGGGACGAACTCGCGGTCGCGCTCGACGAAAAGCGTCGCGCGCTCAAATTCGTCGAATTCCGCAGCGTCGTCGATGCCTGCCTGGCGCGCATGACCGCCGACGAATCCAAGCGCCTGGTCGAGGCCCTGGGTGAGCTGGGCGACCTCGTCTCGGTCGGCGAGACCGCCATCAAGGACTACGTCGCGCGCCAGCAGCCGATCTACGATGCCCGGCTGAACGAGGTGCCGACCAAGGTGAAGCTGATCAAATTCGGCCTGGGCACGGTCTCGTATATCGTCATGGACAAGGACAGCTTCTCGGGAACGAAGTCGATCGAACGGCTGAAGATGTCCCTGCCCTGGCGCGAACTGATCGCCGCATCGATCGTCGGGCAGAAGGCCGACGAGGCGCAGCGCATCAAGGCCGCCTGCCTGTGGGGATGGCATGCGCCGGAAGCACGCGAGGCGATTGAGGTGATCGCCGCGCAGTCGATCGGCAAGGCGCTCAAGGTCCTCGAGGTCTGCCTGAACGCAGGCCTCGACCTGGCGGGCACGGTTGGCCGCAAAGGCGAGCTCGTCACGGTCGCCTACGATTATTCCACCAAGGATGCCCACCTCATCAGCGACTGGCAGGGCGACGGACTGTCGATGGGCGAGCACGGCCTGTCGTGGACGACGCGCAAGACCTGCGGTCCGCAGCCGAGCCGAGCAGGAGGAGGGAAACGCACCGAAGCCGACCTGCCGGAGTTCGTCTGGAAGGAGGCGCTGCTCCCTCCGTTCAACGCCCACGCGAAGGTGTGGCTGCATCCTGGAACGCATCTGGCGATGATCGGAGTCGCCGCCGGCAACCGCCGCGTCCGCCTCGCCATGTCGAACGATCGCGGCAACAACCACCTGGGGATGGTCGCCTCGACTCCCGATGGCGCGAGCTTCGAGTTCTCCGAAGCCGATACCCATCCGTTCTTCAGTCAGACCGAAGCGCTCGACATCGATCTCGCCGTGGATCCCGATGGCAAGGTCGCGCTGATGTTCAACCAGGTCGAGCCGAAGATGGCCATGGATCTCGCGCGCCTCCCTCCGGGCATACCCGTGACGTTGCTGATCCAGGCCTACCAGTTCGACGGATCGCAGACGACCTTCGAGATCCAGAGCATGGAACTCAGCGGCAAGGGTAAATAGTCGGGGG
>JACDEN010000737.1 GCA_013816415.1 Planctomycetota bacterium | reverse complement strand
GCCGAGGGCGCCAGCCAATGCCGCAGCCGCGCCGCCTCCCGGCGTCGGCGTGCGCGCCGCCAGGCTGGCGGTGACCTCGGCGACGGTGTGGTCGCGCAGGGGTCGGGAATCGGCGGCCATGTCAGGCGATCGCGGCGTTGGCCGACGAATCGGCTTCGAGGTTGTCGTCGACGCGCTGGATGCGCGCGCCGAGCTTGCGCAGCCGCTCCTCGATCCGCTCGTAGCCGCGGTCGATGTGGTAGACGCGGCTGATGTGGGTCTCGCCTTCGGCGGCCATGCCGGCGATCACCAGCGCCGCGGATGCGCGCAGGTCAGACGCCATCACCTGTGCGCCGCCGAGACGCTCGACGCCCTGGATGACCGCCTGGCCATTCGACGCGGTGATGGTCGCGCCCATGCGCTTGAGTTCGGCCGCGGCCATGAAGCGGTCGGGATAGATGCGCTCAGTGAGGATCGAGGTGCCCTCGGAAACAGCCATCAGCGCCATGGTCTGCGACTGCACATCGGTCGGGAAGGCGGGGTACGGCAGCGTCGTCACTTCGCACGCCTTCGGCCGCGCGCACGGCACCACGGTCATCGCGGTGCCCTTGCGCACGATGCCGATGCCCATCTGGCGCAGCACGTCGATCACCGCCAGCAGGTGGTCGGCGCGTCCGCCGGTGACGGTGATCGGCGAGCGCGTGATCGCGCCGGCGATCAGGAAGGTGGCGGTTTCAATGCGATCCGGGATCACCGACCAGGTGGTGCCCTTGAGCTTCCTGACGCCATGGATGGTGATGCGCGGGCTCCCGGCGCCCTCGATCTTGGCGCCCATCGAGATCAGGCAGTTCGCGAGGTCGACGACCTCCGGCTCGCAGGCCGCGCACTCGATGACCGTGGTGCCTTTCGCGAGCACCGCGGCGCACATCACATTGTCGGTGGCGAGCACCGAGCTGCCGAATTTCCCCCCGAGGTAGATCTCGGTGCCCTTCAGTCCGCCCTTCGGCGCCTTGGCCTGGACGTAGCCCTTCTCGAGGGTGATCTCGGCGCCGAGCGCCTGCATGCCGCGCAGGTGGAGGTCGATCGGGCGTTCGCCGATCACGCATCCGCCAGGCAGGCTGACGATGGCCTCGCCGCGTGCGGCGAGCAGCGGCCCGAGCACGCACACGCCGGCGCGCATCTGCTTCACCAGCTCGTACGGTGCGGTGCTGTTGTAGGTGTCCTTGACCCGGGTCTCGATCTCTCGGCCCTGCCAATGGCTCTCGACGCCGAGGGTGTTGAGGATCTTCACCTGGGTCTGGATGTCGCGCAGCGTCGGGATGTTCTTGAAGGTGCAGCGTTCGCTGGTCATCAGGCTGACCGCCAGGATCGGCAGGGCGCTGTTCTTGGACCCCGACACGGCGATCGATCCGGTGAGTTTCTGGCCGCCGGTGATGACGAAGCTGTCCATGGCCTGGACGGTATGGGCAGGAAAGCCACAAGCTACGAGCTACCAGCCATGAGCAGCGCCCCGTCTGGTCAGGCTCTCCGGGGGTTCCCGCGGTAACCGCGAGCCCCGATTCGACGTTACCATTGGTGTGGAAGGGCAGATAAACGATCCCGGATGTCCGACCCGAACTTCGATGTCCCGGCCTGCCTCGAACGGGTGGCGCGGCACGACCAGGACGCGGCCCGCGACCTGGTCGCGCATTGCCATCCGTTGGTGGCGAAGCTCGTGCGTTCGCACCTGCCGCGCCAGCAATCCGAGGAGGATCTGGTGCAGGAGGTGTTCATGAAGATGTTCGCGCGCCTCGACCGCTACAGCCCGCGCGACGGCATCCCGTTCGAGCATTGGCTGTCGCGGCTCACCGTGAACACCTGCCTCGACGCCCTGCGCTCCGAGAGCCGCCGCCCGCGGATCGCGCGCGCGGCGCTGTCGGAGGGGGCGGAATCGTGGCTCGAGACCCTCGGCGCGGACGCGGTCCAGCAGCAGAGCGATGACGCCGCCGCCGCGCGTGAGCTGGTCGAGAACCTGCTCGCGCGCCTCGAACCGAAGGACCGCCTGGTGCTGACGCTGCTCGATCTCGAGGAGCGCTCGGTTGCCGAGATCGCCGAGCTCACAGGATGGAGCCGGACGCTGGTCAAGGTCCGCGCGTTCCGCGCCCGGCGCCGTCTGCGCAGCGTGGCCGAGCGTCTGCAGGCCGAGGAGAGCAGCACGTCATGAGTCGATTCGACGATCGCTGGAAGCGCATCATCTCGGCTGCGCGACGTGCGCCGAGCCGTGATCTGCCGTCGGTACCCGAT
>JACDEN010000736.1 GCA_013816415.1 Planctomycetota bacterium | reverse complement strand
AGCCATAGGTGTCCGACTTCTTGCCTTCGAGATCCTTGTAGATGTTGAAGAAGTAGTCGACCTCGGCGAGGTAGTGGCTGGGCAGATGCTGCAGGCCGTGCACGTCGCGCAGGCGCGGGTCGTTCACCGGCACCGCGAGGATCTTGTGGTCGAGGCCGGCGTCGTCGCGCATGACCAGAACACCGAGCGGACGCACTTCGATCAGGCAGCCGGGGAAGGTGTCGTGGGCGACGATCACCACCACGTCGAGGGGATCGCCGTCCTCGGAATGGGTCTGGGGGATGAAGCCGTACGCGCCGGGATAATGGACCGGGCTGTAGAGCGTGCGGTCGAGGCGGAAGACGTTCAGCTCCTTGTCGTACTCGTACTTGTTCGACGAGCCCTTCGGGATCTCGATCACCGCGTTGATCGTGTGGGGAACGTCGCGCCCCGCGGGCAGCTCCATGTAATTCGTCATCGGCAAAGCCCTTGAGTTGATGCGTAACGCTAGCCGAGGGGGGTGGAGCCGCAATGCCGCCGCCCGCCCACGATCCACAGCGCGCGAGAGCGGGAAATACCGCGATGGTAGCGCTTCCATGCTTCCGCTTGGCAAGCGCATCTGTCACCTAGGATGCGGCCCCACCCCGCACACCGCCGCAGGAAAGCCCATGAAGCCAGCCGCCCGCCAGTCCTTCACCAAGCATTTCGAGAAGATCCCGCACATCGCCTACGAAGGCGCGGACAGCGACAATCCCCTGAGCTACCGCTGGTACAACGCCGACGAGGTGATCGCCGGCAAGAAGATGAAGGACCACCTGCGCATGGCGGTGTGCTACTGGCATACCTTCCGCGGCACCGCGCTGGACATCTTCGGCCCCGGAACCCTGGTGCGCGCGTGGGAGGACGGCAGCAACTCCGTCGACATGGCGGTCAAACGCACCGAGGTGGTGTTCGATTTCATCACCCGCCTCGGTCTGCCGTTCTACTGCTTCCACGACCGTGACGTCGCGCCGGAAGGCGCGAACCTCACCGAGACCAACAAGAACCTGTGGGCGGTCGCCAAGCGCCTGAAGGAACTGCAGGCGGCGACCGGCGTGAAGCTGCTGTGGGGCACGGCGAACATGTTCAGCCATCCGCGCTTCAGCCAGGGCGCCGCGACCTCGCCCAACGCCGACGTGTTCGCCTACTGCGCGAACTCCGTGAAGGAGATGCTCGACGTCAGCAAGTTCCTCGGCGGCGAGAACTACGTCTTCTGGGGCGGCCGCGAAGGCTACAACACGCTGCTCAACACCGATATGGCGCGCGAATCCGATCACGCCGGTGCGTTCTTCCACATGGCAGCGGATTACGCGAAGAAGATCGGCTTCAAAGGCCAGTTCCTGATCGAGCCCAAGGCCATGGAGCCGACCAAGCACCAGTACGACTTCGACGCCGCGACCTGCTTGGCGTTCCTGCGCCGCTACGGCCTCGAGAAGACCATCAAGCTCAACATCGAACAGAACCACGCTCTGCTCGCCGGCAAGGATTTCTGCCACGAGCTCGACGTCTGCCGCATCAACGGCGTGCTCGGCTCGGTCGACGCCAACCGCGGCGACGCGATGAACGGCTGGGATACCGACCAGTTCCCGAACGATTACCGCGAGTGCGCGCAGGCGATGCTGATCATCCTCAAGAACGGCGGCTTCACCTCGGGCGGCCTGAATTTCGACGCCAAGGTGCGCCGCGACAGCTACGACGTCGAGGATATGTTCCACGGCCACATCTGCGGCGTCGACGCCTGGGCCCGCGGGCTACGCATCGCGGCGAAGATTGCCAAGGCCGGCAAGATCGACAAGTTCATCAAGGACCGCTACGCCAGCTACGACAAGGGCGTTGGCAAGGAGATCGAGTCCGGCAAGGCGACGTTCGAGAGTCTGCAGGAGTATATATTGAAGAAGGGGGAGGCGGCGGGCAATGCGAGCGCGCGGCAGGAGTATTTGGAGAATTTGTTTAATTCGTATTGCTGATTTTTTGTAGAGATCATTTGGAAACGCGCCCGGAGTACCGGGCGCGTTTTTTTTATCTTCTCTCTTCTCTCTTCTCTCTTCTTTCTTCTATCTTCTTTCTTCTTTTTCTGACTTCGATCTCGACCACACGACTTAGAAGATAGAAGATAGAAGATAGAAGATAGAAGATGACGGCGTCCTGATCTTCCTCGCCCTCTTCAGCGTCGCGATCGTGCTCGGTGTCAAGGGCATGCGCCCCGCGGGTAACCCTCGCTGCGCTCGGCGCTGGGCGCGCCCTTGACACC
>JACDEN010000152.1 GCA_013816415.1 Planctomycetota bacterium | reverse complement strand
GCCCGACACGATCACCGGCGGATGGCCGCCGAGACGCTTCCATGCGCGTACCGGAGAATTCACACCCCCGGGAATCGAGCGCTGCGCGCGCGCGAACCAGGCGCGGGATCGCGGGCCGATGCGGGGTGCGTCTGGTGTGGGTTTCGGCATGTGGTGGCGGGCTTGCCGAACGGGCAGCCGCCGCATTGTGGCCGCATGATCCTGCTGGCCAGTCGTAGTCCGCAGCGGGCGACGTTGCTCGCGCGCGCTGGCCTCGCATTTCGCGTCGTCGATTCGCCGTGCGACGAGGAGACCATCGACGCCCCGACCCCTCATGCCCTCGCCCTCGCACGCGCGGTCGGCAAGGCCCGCGGATACCACGGCGCGATCGCGGCCGGAGAGGTGGCGCTCGGCGCCGACACCGTGGTCGCGCTCGACGCGACGGTGTTCGGAAAACCCGCGGATCGCGCGGATGCGCGTCGAATTCTCGGCTGCCTCCAGGGCAGCCGCCATCTGGTGCTCACTGGCCACTGCTGCCTGGCCGCGGATGGTCGCCTCGCTTCCGAGGTGGCGATCGCCCGCGTCTCGATGCGCGCGATGACGCCGGAAGAGATCGCCGACTATGTCGCCAGCGGCGAGAGCGACAGCCGCGCCGGCGCCTACGCCCTCCAGGAAACGGGCGACCGCTTCGTCACCGGCATCGACGGCGAATGGGACACCATCGTCGGCCTGAACATCGCGACCGTGGTGCGCCTGCGCGCCGCGCTGATCGGCCCGTCGTCGGGGTGACGACCTTGCGCCCCTGACGCGGGCCGCGAGCATCCGCCACGCGCGCCGCCGGCGACGGCAGGGAGGCACATGGAACGCTGTCCGATCGGTCTGATCGGCTGGGGAACGGTCGGCGGAGGCGTCGTTTCGCTCCTCCTGCGCGATAATCCCGTCATCCGCGAACGCTGCGGTCTGGACCTGCACATCAAGACCATCGTCACTCGCACCCCCTCCCGGGACCGCGGCCACGGGGCCGGCACGGCGGTCGTCACCGATCGCGCCGACGCCATCCTGGGCGATCCCGAGATCCGCACCGTCGTCCACCTGGTCGGCGGAACCACGGTCGCCCGCGACCTGTGCCTGGCCTGCATCCAGGCGGGAAAACACGTGGTCACCGCCAATAAGGCGATGCTCGCCGAACACGGGGACGAGATCTTCGCCGCCGCCGCCGCCAAGGGCGTGGCCGTGGCCTTCGAGGCCGCGGTGGCGGGAGGCATCCCGGTCATCGCCGCGGTCCGCGACGGCCTGGTCGCCAACCGCATCGAGGCGATCTACGCGATCCTCAACGGCACCTGCAATTTCATCCTCACCAAGATGGAGCACGAGGGCAAAGGCTTCGCCGAGGCGCTCGCCGAGGCCCAGAAGCTCGGCTATGCCGAGGCGGATCCGACCCTCGACGTCGACGGAACCGATTCGGCGCACAAGCTGGCCCTGCTTGCGCGCATCGCCTTCAACGCTCGCATCCCCATAGCCAACGTGCGGGTCGAGGGCATCCAGACCCTCACCTTCCAGGACATCCGCTCGGCAAAGACCATGAATTGTCGGATCAAGCTGCTGGCCGCCGCGCGGCAGCGTCCGACCGGGCTCGAGCTGCGGGTCGCGCCGACCCTGGTCCCGCTCGAGCACCCCCTCGCCGATGTGTCGAAGAACTACAACGGGATCTACGTGGTGAGCGATGCCGCGGGACCGACCCTGCTCGTGGGCCAAGGCGCGGGCGCCCTTCCGACCGCCAGCGCGGTGCTCGCCGATGTGGTCGACGTGGTCTCGGGGCGCTACCCCCTGACCGCCAAGCGCTTTTCCTTCTTCACGGCCGGAAAACCCCTGGCCTTCGTGCCAGAAATCGATGAGTACACAGGCAGTTACGCTCGATTCACCGTCCCCGACCGGCCTGGTATCCTCGCTGGCATCACCAACGTGCTGTCGAAGAACGGTGTCAGCGTCCTGAGCATCCATCAGGGCGAACCGGATCAGGCCGGAACGGCGTTGATCGAGGTTGTTACTCACCCATTAAGAGGCGGGTCCTTCCTGTCGGCCGTCGCGGACATCGATCGGGCCGGGCTGACCATCCAACCCACCGTGACCCTTCGCCGGCTGTGACGTTCCACGTGGAACCTGCGTCCTCCCAGTTCCACGTGGAACACTCATGACGGTCATTGCGATCTCCAACCAGAAGGGCGGCGTCGGCAAGACCACCTCGGTGGTCAATTTAGCCGGTTTCTGCGCCCTCGCTGGACGTCGTACGCTGGTGGTCGATAACGATCCTCAAGGCAATGCGTCCAGTGTCCTCGGAAGTGGGCTCACTGACGCATCGGTCTACGAGGGAGCGCCCCCGACCCCGACTCGACTCGCTGGCCTGTCACTGATCGCCGCCAGCCACGACCTGCATGACCGCGAGCGCACTTTAGCCCAAGGCGACCGCGGACGCCTGGCCCTCCGCCGCGCTCTCGAGGTCCACCGGTCGCACTTCGACCTCATCTTTATCGACTGCCCTCCCAACCTGTCGCTGCTGCCGATGAACGCCCTGCTCGCCTGCGACCGCCTGATACTGCCGGTCCAGTGCGAGTACTTCGCCATGGAGGGCATGGCCCAGCTGCTCGCTTTCGTCGAAGACCTGCGTGCGAGCGACCATAAGGGGCTCACGCTCCAGGGCATCTTGCTGACCATGCACGACCAGCGGCACCCCCTGTGCCGCGACGTCGAATCGCAGATACGCCAACATTTCGGCGACAAGACCTTCCGGTCGACCATTCCCCGCGATGTCGCGCTCGCGGCGGCGCCGAGCCATGGCCAGACGATTTTCGAATATGACCCTTTGAGCGCCGGCGGGATCGCCTACCTTTCCGCTGCCAAGGAGCTGCTCGATGGGCTTGAGTGATAGTGGTCTTGGACGCAGCGTCAGCGATGTCCTCGCCAAGACCATGCGCCGCGGAGAGCCCAGCAAGGGCTATCTTGAGGTCGACATCGGATTGATCACGGCGCCGAAGGCGAATCCGCGACAGCAATTCGACCAGGGGGCGCTCGACGAGTTGGCCGCCAGCCTGCGCCAGCACGGCATGCTGCAGCCGATCGTGGTGATGAAACGCGATGTCGGCTACGAGATCCTCTCGGGCGAGCGGCGTTTCCGCGCCGCGAAGCTGGCTGGTCTGGCCAAGGTTCCGGTGGTGGTGCGCGAGGAGGAGAATCCACAGCACGTCGCCGAGTTGCGGCTGATCGAAAACATCCAGCGCGAGAATCTCAATCCGATCGAGCTGGCGAACGCATACCGACTCCTGCTCGAACAGCATGGCCTGACCCATGACGATCTGGCGGGACGGGTCAATAAGGACCGCAGCAGCGTCACCAACATCCTCCGTCTACTAACCCTAGACGAGTTCCTTCAGAAATCCCTGTCGCAGGGCTTGCTGACGCTCGGGCACGCTAAGGCGCTGCTGTCCTGCGCCGACCCAGCCTGGCAGCGGACACTTGCCGACCGAATCGTCGCCGAGGGGCTGTCCGTCCGTGACACCGAGCGCCTCGCCAAGGCTGGTCCGCCCAAGGCCGGCGCCGGCGGACGGACCGAGAAGCCGTCGCATGTCCGTGAACTCGAGACCAACCTGTTCCAGCTCCTGGGCACCCGCGTGCGGGTGAAGGAGAAGGGGGGCAAGGGCAACCTCACCCTCTATTTCGACAGCAACGACCAGTTCCAGCGCGTGGTCGCGATCATGACCCGCTTCGTCAAGCAGGCCTCGATCGAGGACCGCAAGGGCTGAGCGCCCTCGCGGCGCCTGGACACCGCGCCCACGGGTCGTATTCCTGCCGGTCGGACCGCCCGCGAACGGGTGCCGACAGGGGGGTCTCTTGGTCATGACCGCGAAGCCGGTGGTGTTGGCGGCGGTCGCCCATCCCGACGACATCGAATTCATGATGGCCGGCACGCTGCTGCGGCTGAAGCAGGCCGGTGCCGAGATCCATCTGTGGAATCTCGCCAACGGCTGCTGCGGCACCGCCGAGCATGACCGTGAGGAGATTATCCGTCTGCGCTGGGCGGAGTCCCAGGCGTCCGCTCGCGTCGCCGGCGGCACCGCCCATCCTCCGCTCGCCGACGACATCGGACTCTTCTACGACCAAGCGCTGCTCGCCGCCGCAGCGGCGGTGGTCCGCCGGGTGCGGCCGACCATCGTCCTCACCCAATCCCCACAGGATTACATGGAGGACCACCAGAACGCCTGCCGCTTAGTGGTCTCGGCGACCTTCGTGCGCGGCATGCGCAACTTCCGCAGCGCGCCAGAGGTGGCCCCGTACGACGGCGAGGCGGTGGTGTACCACGCGCTGCCGCACGGACTGCGCGACGGATTGCGCAAGTTCGTCCGCTCGGGGCAGTTCGTCGACATCGCTCCGGTGCTCGCGACCAAGCGCGCGATGCTCGCGTGCCACGCCACCCAGAAGCGCTGGCTGGATGTCAGCCAGGGCATGGACGCGTACCTGACGGAGATGGAGTCCATGAGCGCGGCGGTCGGCAAACAATCCGGACGCTTCACCTATGCGGAGGGCTGGCGCCGCCATTCGCACCTGGCCTTCTCCGCGGAGGGGCGCGATCCGTTGAGCGAACTCCTCGGGAGCGCCTGCGTCATCGATGCGGCCTACGAAAAATCCCTGGAGACGCCATGACCGCAGACCGCATCGGTGCGCTGGTGGAGCTGCACGATCCGCTTCCCGATTTCCAAGGGCTGCTCGACCTCGGGTTGCGCGTCTGCCAACTGCAGAGCTGGAAACCGGAGATGTGGAACGACGCGCTGGGCGACCGCACACGCGAGGACGCGCGCCGCCGCGGCATCCACATGACCTCGTTCTGGGCCGGATACGCCGGGCCGTGCCGCTGGAACTTCACCGAGGGCCCGACCACCATCGGCCTGGTGCCGCCCGAGCACCGCGCGATGCGCGTGGAGTCGCTCAAGCGCGCGGGCGGGTTCGCTCGCGCCTTGGGCGTGCCGGCGGTGATCACGCATCTCGGATTCATTCCCGAGAACGCCGGCGATCCGCTGTTCGCCGACGTGGTCGCCGCGGTGCGCGACATCGCGCTGCATTATCAAGAGCTCGGCATCGCCTTCTGGTTCGAGACCGGACAGGAGACGCCGACCACGCTGCTGCGGTTGATCAACGCCGTCGCACTGCCGAATCTCGGAGTGAATCTCGATCCCGCCAACCTCATCATGTACGGCCGCGGCAATCCCATCGACGCGTTGCTCGTGCTCGGACCGTGGGTGCGCAATGTGCACGCCAAGGACGGGCGCTACCCGTCGGATCCCCTGTTCCTCGGTCCCGAGGTGAAGGTCGGCGAGGGCCTGGTGCGCTTTTCGGAATTCGTCGCGAGCCTCGAGGCGAGCGGCTTCACCGGCGAATACGTGATCGAGCGCGAGATCTCCGGCGCGCAGCAGCGCACGGATATCCTCGAGACCGCCGCCTACCTGCGGACCCTGCTGAACTGACACCCCGTCACCGGAAGAGACCACCATGCCACGCGCCCTCAGCAAGATCTCTCCCGACTGGTGGGACTACACCACGCTCGACCCGCACATCCTGCGCGACGCGGCGACGCTCAAGCCGCAGGGGCTGCTGACGCTCGCACGGCCGGGCTTCAAGGTGGTGTTCTACGACACCCTCGAGGAGTTCTATCTCGCCGAGGCGCTGGAGTACGTCGATGCGTGGCGCCAGAGCACGGACGCCAACCCCGTCGGCATCTGCGGGCCGATCGGTCCCACCGAGCACCTGCCGCTCGTGGCCCGCATCGTCAACGCGCTGCGACTCGACGTCCGTTCGGGACATTTTTGGGGCATGGACGAATGGTTCGATTCCGCGACAGGCAGGGAGGTGCCGGTCACGCATCCGCTCAGCTTCGAGCGCGCGGATCGCGAGCTATGTTTCAACCGCATCGACCGTTCCCTCAGGATGCCCGACGCGCACCTGCATTTTCCGAAAGCTGATACGGCCGCATACCGGGCGACGTGGGACGGAAGCGTGCGATGCGCGGTGATGCAGGGAGGGCAGGGGGACGTGAAGCACTGGGCGTTCAACGATCCGCTGCCGCGCAAGGGCCGCCACAAGGACGCGCCGCCGTCACCCGAGGATTACCGCAAGCTTGCCACGCGAGTCGTGGACCTCCATCCGCTCACGATCGCGCAGAACGCGCGCACGAGCGGCGGCGGCAACATCTCGATGGTCCCGACGAAAGCGATCACTGTCGGACCGTTGGAAACGTGGAAAGCGGACAAAGTGTCGATCTGGCACGCCGGCAGCCACGACAACCCGTTCGGCCAGCGGCTGACCGCGTTCATGATCTCCAGGCGCATCATCGACTCGGCCGTGCCGATGTCGCTGCTCGCCGACCACCCGAACGTGCAGTTCAATTACTTCCGCGGCGGGCTTGGCACGTGCGCGATCGAGATGCACTAGTCGCCGTCCCTCGGCCGGCTGATCGGCCCGTGCCCTGGGAGGAGGAGGAGAGGCGCGTCTGAGGACGGGCCTTATGTTGCGTCGCGACCCCGCTAATGCTTCCTATCGTCCTGATCCAGGGTGATCGGGCCGCCCGAATCCCCCAT
>JACDEN010000151.1 GCA_013816415.1 Planctomycetota bacterium | reverse complement strand
GCGCGAGCGCCTGATCGGCGCCAGCGACGCGCAGCGGGTGATCGCCACCCTGACCGGACGCGCCCAGCCCTGAGACCTGATCAGGGAGCCGCCAGCTCCAGTGCGATCGCGCCCATCACCGGCTTTGCCGCGCAGGTGATGGTGTAGGTCTCGTCCGCGGCCTTCGCGATGTGCACGTCCTGCTTCGGCTGCCCGTCCTCCTGCCAGGTGTAGGTGACCTGCACCGGGCGGAATCCCGCGTTGGGCGCCTGGTAGTCGGCATCGATGCGGAAGCGCGAGATCATGGTGGTGTTGACCTGCGTGCCGGCGAAGCGGACCAGCGCTTCGCGCGTGCCGGCGGGGATCTTCGAGAAGGTGATGTACCGCGACGTGCCGATCCCCGTGGGGCCGGTGAAGCGGTCGGCGGTGACGAAGGTCTTGCCGCCGTCGAAGGACGCCTGCAGGTCCCACGCGTCCTTCGCGTCGCGCGCGCGGTAGTTGCAGCCGAAGCGCAGGCGCGTGAGGTCCCCAGGAGTCGACACCGGAAAGGTGGCCGTTCCCTGGCCAGCGTCGAGGCGCAGCGAATTCTCGGCGATGCCCGCGAGCACCGGATGGAAATCCGAGAACACCAGCTGCTTGCCCTTGTTGGCGGGATTGGTCGAGCCTTCGAGCGTGATCGTCGACTCCTGTGCGCCGGCGGCGACGTGGATGGTGTTCACACCGGCAGAGAGCGCCGGCAGCGCGCGCTGCGAGTTCTGGATGTCGTGGCTGATGGTCAGCGCGTCGAGTCCGGTGCCGGCACCGGTGAGGGTGAAGCGCAGGCGGTAATCGTAGCGGCGATAGATCAGCGGCTTGAGATCGACCGTGTTGGCAGCGCCGGCCGACGCCGCGGGCAGCTCCTTCCAGTCGAGGCCATTGTTGTCAGAGAACGCCGCGGCGATCGCGCCGTCCGGGCCGAGCTTCGCGGCGTAGGTCAGGGTGCCGCCGAGGTACACGTAGCTGCTCGGCATGCGGATGATCAGCACGCCCGGCTTCGCCGTGTCTTTCACATGCAGCGCGGGCAATGGCTTGTCCTGGTTGCGGACCTCGGAGCTGCATTCCAGGTTGTCGGCGACCAGCGCGCCCGTGCGGAAGGCTCCGCTCGCCAGCGGCACCTCGTAGGTGCTGGTGCCGTTGCCGACGCGGGTGTTGGTCAGATCGCCGAAGCCCGGAGCGTAGCGCAGCTGGCCTTCGCCGGTCTTCTCGGTCAGGCAGCCCGGTCCTCCTCCGAGATCCTGATTCACGTGCAGCCCGTGGTTCGACCAGTTGCGCGTCAGGCGTTCGCCCGGACGCAGCTGGATGTTCACCTCGTAGCCTTGCGAATAGCCGTAGTCGTAGAGGAAGGCCTTGCCGTCGGCGCCGCCGCCCGTGCCGTTGTACTCCTGCATCGTCGAGTACCACCCGTGCGTCGCGGCGGGCAGCCAGCCGTTCTCGTTGTAGGCGACGGTGTGCGCGAGGATGTCGGGCCCGCTGGTCTTCCAGACGTTGCCCTTGCTGTACGGATAGAGCTTGTCCGGAGCCGCGCGGAACTCGGTGTGCTGATCGTACCACGCGTTGACGCCGGCGATGATCTCCTCGACGCCGGCGATCTTCCCATCGGCCTTGGGGAAGGAGCAGATGAGCGACGCGTCGAACAGGTGCCAGGCGTCGTCGAAGAAGACCTCGGGAACGCTGTGGCCGTTGATGCCCCAGCCGCGAGCCTTCAGGCCGGCGTAGCGCGCCAGCGACGAGATGTTCGACGAGGCGCAGCAGCACATGCCGTAGCCGTAGACGTTGAAGGTCTTGATCGGATCGTGGACGTCGTCGCCATCACCCGAGAGGAACTCGATCGGAGGCGGCTCCTGATGGCGGAACTTCACCACCGTCGTCCACACGGCGATCGCCTTCTGCTCGTCGGTCATGCCGTCCTTGATGAATGACTTCTTCCACGCCTCCATGCTCGAGACGTCCTCGACCTGGTTCGACATCACCGAGACGTGGCAGACCACCCCTGGCGCGGGCGGCGTGGCCGCGCCCTGATCGGCGGCCTGGGCGACCATGCCGAGGGCGGTGCCCGCGACGAGGAGTCTGGCAACGATGGCTGAGGTCGGCATGAGGGCTCCACAGGGAATACGCGGGTCGGAAGCGGGAGGTTCGCAGGCGGAGATGCTGCCGCCATCACGGATACGGGCGAGGGGGCACCGGGTGACCGTCCCGGCGTCGGGGTGCGGCCCCGTGGTCCGGTACCGATCCACCTCGCGGTTGAACCTCGCCGGAATGGGAGCACGATCTGAACCCCACATTTTGCCGCCCTCCCGGCGGCCTTGCCCAGACAGGTCCCCCCATGCAGGTCCAGATCGCCGATGCCGGCCACCTCCGCAAGAGCCTCACCATCTCATATTCCAGCGACGAGGTCCAGGCGCAGCGCGCCAAGGTCCTGCGTCAGCTCAGCGGCGAGGTGAAGCTCAACGGCTTCCGGCCCGGCAAGAGCTCCACCGCCGTGGTCGAGAAGCGCTTCGGCAACGCTGCCAGCCAGCGCGCCGAGGAGCAGCTGGCTGACGAGGCCTTCGGCAAGGCGGTCAAGGAGAACCAGCTGCGTCCGATCGGCCCGATCAGCAACGATTCGGTCACGCGCGACGCCGGCCTGACCATGAAGGTCAGCTTCGAGATCAAGCCGGCGATCACCCTGCCCGAGCCGAAGTCGCTCGGCATCGCCGACGAGAAGGTCGCGATCGCCGACAAGGATGTCGATGAGGCGGTCCAGGGGCTGTGCAAGCGCGCCGGCCAGATGAGCGCCCTCGCCGACGGCGAGACCATCGCCGAGGACGACAGCATCACGATCAGCGGCACGGTGTCGGTCGGCGGCGTGGAAGTGCGCAAGCTCCACGACTTCCACCATCTGGTCGGCGGCTATCCGCTGTTCGGCAAGGCGCCCGCCGAGGTCGTCGCCGAACTCGCGGGCAAATCGGTCGGCGCCCAGATCGCGTATACCGCGACCCTGCCCGCGACCTTCACGCCCACCGAGCACGCGAGCAAGGAAGCCAACGTCTCGTTCACCATCCAGGGCGCCCAGCGTCTGCGCGCCGCGAATGCCGATGACGAATTCGCCAAGCGCATGGGCGTCGAGTCGATGGAGAAGCTGCGCGAGCTGATGAAGAACCGCATCGTCTCGGGCAAGGAGCACGAGGCCCGCCAGAAGCAGATCAAGCAGCTCGCCGACGCGCTGATCGACAAGGTCCAGGTCGATCTGCCGCCGAAGCTGGTCGAGTCCGCCCTCACCGACAGCGTGGCCCAGGCCGAGACGAAGGCGAAGGGCGAAGGCAAGAAGCCCGAGGAGATCGAGGCCGCGAAGACCGAGGCCGCCGAGAACGTGAAGAAGGGCGTGAAGCGCTTCCTCATCCTCGACGCCATCGTGGAATCCCGCGGCGTCAGCGTGACCCGCGAGGACCTCGAGGACCAGATCCGCATGGCGGCCTCGCAGACCGGGCGCAAGCCCGACGAGATCGCCAAGCAGCTGAAGGAGAGCGGCCAGATCAACCAGGTGGTCCAGGAGATCCGCGAGGCCAAGGCGCTCGAGCTCTTCCTCGACGAGGCGCTCGGCCGCCCGGCGACGCATAATCCCCAGCACGGCCATGCCGGGCATGTGCATGGGGCGGATTGCGCACATTAGGAGAATCCGGAGCCGATTGGAGAAGGTCCGGGGTCCGGGGTCCGGAGTCCGGAGTCGGACAATCATGAAGCTCGGTCGCATCGCTCGTGGCTGTCGGCCCCGGACTCCGGACTCCGGACTCTCCAGTCTACCCCAGTTCCCTCCCCTGATACCCCTCGTGCGCGCGTCGGCGGTACGCCGCCGGAGGCATGCCCATGCGGCGGGTGAAGACGCGGGTGAAGTAGAAACGGTCGGGAAAGCCGCAGCGCTCGGCGATCAGCTCGATCGCGTCCTCGCCCAGCACCAGCTGTTCGGCGGCGGCGGAGACGCGGCGCTCGAGCACGTATTGGGCCGGGGTCTGGCCCATCTCCTGATGGAACCGGCGCGAGAAATGGCCTTCCGATTGTCCGCACAGGCGCGCGAGGTCGCAGACGCGCACCGCGCGGGCGACATCGAGGTCGATGGCCTTGAGCGCCGGAGCGAGCGGTGAATCGGAGCGCAGCGCGCGCGACAGGCGCGCGTCCTGCGCGGGCGTCAGGCGCGCGAACAGCATCGCCAGCGCCGCCTCGATCGCCGCCTTGGTCGCGAACAGCGCATGCGGACGCTGCTCCGCCTGCGGATCGGCCAGCGCCTCGCGCATCGCTCGCGAGGTCGACCGCAGCACGGCGTCGAACGGCAGCGAGGTGGGACCCGAGAACACCTCGCGCACCAGCGTTCCTGGAAGGCCGACGATGTCGAAGTGCGCGAACAGGTGCCGCACCTCGACCGCCGTCACACAGTCGAAGCGCACCCATGCGGGGATGAAGTGCACCGCTTGCATAGGCAGCGGGAACAGCGAGCCGTCGGGCAGGCGCACCGCGGACCCATCGTCGGAATTGACATAGTAGCGCCAGTAGGTGTTGCACACCCCACGCTCGGCCCATCCCCGATCGATCATCATTTCACGCGCGGCGAACACGCGCACGTGGAAGGCGTCGGCAGCGATCCAGCCTGGTGATACCGCGCGCATCCCACCAGCATGTCAGGATCGGATACAAAGCGAGCGCCTTCCGCCATGGCGATGGCGACGCCCGGTGCGCATCATCGGCTGCGGAGGCACCCATGACCGCCATCGTCGCGTCCAGCCTGCGCCAGCAGCTGCTGTTCCTGTACCTCGGCAGCCCCAGCCCGGAATCGGGCACCGTCGCCTGGAGCCTGTTCGACGGCGCCGGCCGCGAGCAGCGCTCGAGCGGCGACGCCGAGGATCCGCCCTACGCGTCGGTGGTCGAGGCGATGCGCGACGGCTGGCGGGTGATCCAGGTCGCGCATCAGCCGCCGCCCTTGCCCGGGATGGAGCACCGCACGTCCTACCTGCCGTATGAATTCGTCCTCGAACGCCTGGTGGAGACCTCCCATGGATGACCGCCTGCTCGACGCCTCGCAGATGGCCGCTTTCGTCGCCGACGGGTTCCTGCGCTTCGATGCGCTGGTGCCCGAGGAGCTGAACCTCGCGGTGCTCGATGAGATCCGACGCAAGGCGCTCGACGGCGTCCACTTCAACCAGGGCGGCCACGATATCGGTTCGTTCTTCCCGAGGGCTCCGACGTACCAGCGCGTGCTCGGCCTGCCGCGCGTGCGCGCCATCATCGCCAGCCTGGTCGGACCCGATCCCGAGATCGACCACTCGGCGCTGCACGTGGTCGGTCCGCGCACGCCGCACGGCCAGCACTGGCACGCCGACGCCACCATCGACCCGCGCACCGAGGCCTTCGACATCCAGCTGTTCTATTATCCGCACGACACGCCGCGCGAGATGGGCGGCACCATGTTCCTGCCGGGGAGCCATTTCCGCCGCGTGCACGAATCGACGATCGGGCGCTACCAGAACTTTCGCGGCCAGGTCCCGGCGGTGTGTCCGGCGGGAACGCTGATCGCCGCCCATCACGGCATCTGGCATTGCGGGCAGGCCAACCACACCGACCGCACGCGTTCGATGATCAAGCTGCGGCTGAATCCGACGGTGCGCCAGCGCCAGCTGTTCGATCTCTCGGGCTGCGACGCGCCGGAGATCGGCGGCATCCTGTCGCGGACGCAGCCGTGGCATGGCGCCGACGGCCGGCTCGAGATCCTGCAGCGGCTACGCCTGTGGCGCTCGCTGACCGGCAGCGACTACGACGTCGACCGCTGGCTGACCCGCCTCGAACGTGAGCCGACCGTCATGGCCGAGGTTGCCCGGGAGCGCGCCGTCCACGCGATGGCGTGAACAGCGCCCCGGTTCGGGACACCGGCCCGCCTTGAAGCCGGACCAGCTGTGAGCTTGGATGCCACTCGGACAGGAGTAGGATTCCCATCCCTCTGCGGGAGCCGGGAACCCATGCTGACAGCAACCGATCTCACACGTGACGGCAAGATCCTCGACGCCGCGGTCGCAAGCGTCCGTCCCGATGGCGCGACGCTTGGCGCCGCCCTGAAGGCCGCCACTGCTCCCGAGCACATCGCCGCGCTCGCGATCATCGCTGGCAGCATCCGCACCAACGATCTCGCTCCACAGCTCGTGCAGCTGCTCGACCGCGACGGTGTCGCCGGCCGGGCCGCAGCCTGGGCGCTGGCGCAGCTCGGTGCGGAGAAGGAGCTGCTGCATGCGGTCGAGAGCGGCAAGCTCGACCAGCGCGAGAACGGCTATCATGGTCTCGCGGTGCTCGCCGCGCGCGGCGCCGCCTCGACGGCCCTGTCGGACTCCCTCGTGCGTCAGGTCGCGGCCGAGATCGCACGTGCGAAGTCCGGCGGCACCGGCCTCGGTGAACACGCGTGCCGGGTGCTCGCCGTCCTCGGCACCAAGGGTCTGCCGGACCTGATCCAGCAGGTGATCGAAAACGACCGCTTCTGCGACCGCTTCGAACTGCAGCGCCTGCGCAAGGCGGTCGAGGATGGCGGCAAGGATGCCGCCAGCGCGCGCGATCTCAGCGCGCAGTGGACC
>JACDEN010000735.1 GCA_013816415.1 Planctomycetota bacterium | reverse complement strand
CCGTCGAGGCCGACCAGGGTGCGACCGCTGCGCGCGTCGGCGAAGGCGGCGTACTGGATCGCGAGCGAGATCAGCGCGCAGACGATGATCGCGATGATCAGGTAGCGGACCATCGGGGTGGGCATGAACATCCACCACATGGCGATCACCAGCGCGGCGATGATCAGCAGCGCGCTGAACACGCCGCTGATCGAGCCGAATCCGATGTCGGTCGAGGTGAGGACGTTGCCGGTGATGGTGGCCCACGGCAACAGGTGGCAGAGGATCGCCACCACCAGGAAAGCGACCAGCGCCTGGCCGGACACCGGCTCGCGGCGCAGTGGCGCCATGATCTGGGCGACGGGCGAACGCGGGGGACGGCGGTGCGTGGGACGCGAACCGATGCGATGTCCGGACATGAGGGGCCTCCTCCGGTGGGTCGGGCTATCTGTTCGGCAGGTCTTCGACCAGATCCGGCGTGGGGGTCTTGGGGAAGCGCACGGTCCGGACCGTCTTGTCGTTGTTCATCCAGGCCTTGGCCAGGCGGTGCATGCCGTCCATGAGGTCGCCCTCGGCGCTGAGCAGGATGGGATAGCGCAGATCCGCGGCGACGATCTTGCGGCAGTGCGTGGCGACGTTGCGCGTGGTCGGCTTCTCGTCGCCGATGAACCAGAAATTGTTGTCGAGGTAGTTCAGGTATTCGAACAACGAGATCTCGACCGGCTTGAGGTCCTTCGCCAGCTCCCACAGACGCGACACCTTCCATATCAGCCGCTGATCGCGGCGTACGGCGGTGAAGACATGTCCTTCGATCATGGCGGGTTTCCAGCGGCGGCCGGGGTCGGCCAGTGGCGAATCTAGGCCAGGAGCCCGGCAATTCCATGCGAACGTTCCAGCGCAGGACCACGCTGGGCATACAGTGCGCGGCCGCGCGGCCTCCTCGTGCGATGCGCTATTCCGGCGGCGCCCCCGCCGGCCACACCGTGGCGTGCGCGCGGTAGAAATTCGGCAAGTCGGGGTTCTCGTTGGTCGCGCGCAGGTACTCGTCCATGTGCTTGGCCCCGCGCGCGGCGAGCGCGGGATCGGCGAGCAGGTCCTGCAGCGACGCCAGGGTGCGGTCGTCGCGCAGAAAATAGAAGCGCCCGATCGACGGGTCGAGGAACACCCAGCGGTCCTCGAGCTCGGCGAGCGTGGTGACGTGGGCGTGGGTGGTGACGCGCGTGGTGCGGTACGTCCGGCCGCTCGCGTCGCAGCGCATCGTCTCGAGGATGCCGCACAGCGCTTCGGCATGGACGCTGCACTGTCCCGCGCCGAAGCGCAGCGCCGACAGCGGACCGAGGCCGTCCGCGATCGCGGTCGCGGCATTGCAGTAGCGGATCACCGACGGCTGGTGGACGAAGAACAGCGCGCCGAGCAGCCGGTCGACGTCGTTGTCGTAGCGACCGTACAGCCAGTCGGCGATGGTCTGCAGCTCGCCCGCACGCATCAGGTCGAAACGGACGGAGCCGTCTTCCGCTGCGAGCGTGAAGTCGCTGGCTGCGCCCTGCGCGGTGGTGATGCGGCGGAAGCGCGGCTGGGCCTGCATGATCTGCCGCCGCTTGGCGGCCATGAAATCAGGAGCACCCGGTATCGGGGTGGAAGCGCGCGGGCCCTCGCGACGGTCGTCGAGGTGCAGCAGCCAGGTGTTGCCGTAACCGAAGCGGACGGTGGCCGACCACAGGGTCGTCCCCGATCGGTCCACCAGCGCGAGATCGAGGCGGTTCCATTTCCAGTCCTCGGGATCGAGGGGGAACGCGAAGGGGAGCGCCGTTGCCGTGGATCCACCGGGAATGAGCGCGGGCGTCGCGGAACGGTGGTGCAGACAGTCCTCGCGCTCGCCGCTGCGCACCGTGACCTCGAGGGTGCAGACGATCGCCTCCGCGCCGCGGTTCTCGACCGAGAGCACGCCGCGATTCTCCCACAGCCGCAGCTCGCCGAGATCGATGCGCTCGACGTGCACCTCGGCGGCTCCGAGCGCGAGGTCGGCCCACGCCCACGGCGCGTGCGGGCCCTGGGTGGTGGCATTGAAGAGCGCGCTTGCGCCGAAGCCGGCGCTGCGGTGGCGCAGCAGGTTGAATCCCATCGTGCGCCCCGGCCCGGGTGCGCCGCCAACGAGCGCCCACGGGATCGCCGCGAAGGCGGTCCATCCGTCCGGCTCGAGCGTGCGGCTGCCGCGCCAGGCATCCTCCGGCAGCGGCTCGGCGCGGCGCTTGTTCTCGCAGCGCTGGTTGTCCATGCAGCGGCGTGCGCGGAAC
>JACDEN010000150.1 GCA_013816415.1 Planctomycetota bacterium | reverse complement strand
CATCGAGGCTGTTGTACGTGACCGCGGTATCCGGCCCCATGAGTGGAGTCGGAAAGACGGCGATGGGGAGCGCCATGCAGAAATTGCCCGACCATGCATCAACGCTCGCCATTCCTGAAACGACTGAAGCCGACCCGGTCAGGCCATCGGCAGGCCCTTTGCCTTCGGTGATCTGGCTGACAACGAACTTCTCGGTGAGACCATTGATGGCCACGCTCATGGTCACGACGTCGTCACGCAGGAACTCGGCGTAGATCGTGCCGGGGAATGTCGAGACGGTCATCGATGCGGGAGTGCTCCCGGTCGCCTCGGCGAAGAAATGCACACGATCGTGATCCAAGGTGATCGTAGCCGGCAGGTTCTGGAATGCGCTGCCGAGAAACACATGGTCGATGGTGATCGGGATACGGATACGGATGCTGCCTGACGGCGGAGGCGACTTGCTCACGGTGGGGCGAACGCCGTTGACATCGAATACGGCGTTGTGGGTTTTGACTCCCACGAAGTACATGTCGCAGGAATGGGTTCCGGGGTAGCGTATGATCGCTGGTTCTGCGTTTCCGGTATCGCGAATGAACACCGTCGCTTGATCCAACCCCGGCTGTCCCGGACCCCTCAAGATCATTCCCACCGCCGGGAGTCCCGCCGCCCCGAGTGACGTCTGCACAGCGGTGACCGTGAGGGACAATTCACCGGAGGAAGGGAGCTGGAAAACCGGCCTGACCGTATCGGTCATCGGATGGGTCCCCGACAAGGCGAACGCGGTGATCTGGCCGTAAAGGGAGCCCAGGGTGGTCGTTTCGGAGAGCCCGAAGATCGATGTCGAGGAGACCTTCCTCCAATTGTAGTTCAGTGAGAGCGAGACCCTGCTGTCGTAAAACAGCGGCAGCGGGGTTTGCGTGTGGCGTTCGATGACTTCCGAATAGAAGGACGGCGTCACGTCCTTTGCGATGAACGGGTTGGAAACGCTCCAGGAATATGTGTACACGGGAGACCTCGTCACGATCTCACCCTTGGCGTCGACTCCGACGAATCCAGGCGTGACGACCGAATAACTGGCGGTGGTCGTGCTCTGGATGATTCCGATGGTCCGCGGGTTTCCGAACCCATCGAACGCGCTGGTGGTGTTCGCCGGAAATCTGCGCTGCTTCCATTGAGTCGCATAGGTCGTGCCTGAACTGAGCGTGAAGGTCAGGGGAAGATACGCCCATTGATCGCCGCTGGCGACATCCGGCCGCACGGTCATCGACGAAGCGGGAGTGACCGCATTGACGTTGCCCGTCAGCGTGACGGACAGTCCGGCTCTCAATAAGGCGCTCACCGGTTCGATGATGAAACCCGAAAAGGCCGAACTCGGTCCGGACGGAGGTGTACCGCCGCCGCCTGGAGGGCCACCGCCGATCGGTGGGCCGCCAGGCATCCCGCCGCTGCCACTGCTGGATGAAACAGCAGGCACGGCGGCGCCTACGAGGGCATCGTGCTCGACCTTGAACTCTTCGACCTCGTGGACGCCGAAGATCGCCTTGCTCGCGGTCAAGCGGGCGATCAGGAAGGGCGTGCCGCGCTTGAGGGCCTTGAGTGTTGAACTGATCCCGGTGCCGTCGTTCGGCGAACTGCTACCGACGGTCAGAAGGTCAGGCTGCAAGGAAACGAACGAGACATCGGCCAGCGCAGCGACCGGTGAGACGTCGTGCATATACGTGCGCTCGTTGTCGATCTCGGCCGCGATCAGCTCGCCCGTTTCCACGAACATCGGATCGACCACGATGATGGTCATGGAACCCGCGCTCGCGCCACCGACCGTTGCCGTCGCGGTATAGCTTCCGGCAGGAACATTGTAGGTGACGACGACGCCCTCACCGGGCGTCCCGATCACTGCTATATGGCTCGAGCTGCCGGTGATGACCAACGAACCGGCGCCGCCAACAACGGTGCTGGTGAGCCGTAGGCTGTCGTTGCGCCTGATGACCAGACGGTCCGATGGAGTCTTATTCTTGAGATCGGTGATCGACCAGGTGTAGGTTTCTGAACGGTCCAACGCGTTGCCGCCCTGGCTGACGCTCAAGCCGACCGTCACTGGGCCAGCCGGGGACAACGGCACATCCGCATACAGGGCTTTTTCGCCCAGCCGCGTGTATGCGATGTTGGTCGTGCCTTCGACAGCGACCCGTCGCATCGACAGACCGTTTCCATTCGGCGCATTCTGGTAGAACACGCACACCGGCGATACGGGAGTGCCGCCGGTGGCCGGCGAATCAGTGAGGATATAGGTGCCGGTCGATCCCGATGACACTAATTCATAGGCGCGGGCGACGACAGCGCTCCGTTGTGCACCGACGACGGTCACTGCTTTGATGATCGATGAAGTCGTCACCGGGATCGCATCGCCAGCAGCGTAAGCGACCGTGCCGGTGTTCCCTGGAACCGGATCCGCCAAAGTGGTTCCGGCCGCACCGATGCTGTAGTAAACGGTTCCGATATCGCCAGGTATCAACGTAACCGATCCCGAATCGATGAAGAGCCCGGCTTTGCCATCCTGGATGAGGCCGGGATCCGGTGAGAAACCGGGTGTGGGCAAATGGTCCCGGATTGTGAAGTCGAGATGTGAAATAGGTCCGACGGTGTCAGGACCAGTCGGATCGATCAACTCGACGGCGAAGGTTTCGTCCTGAAAATCGAGATCGTCGCTCAAGGTGATATCGATCGACCGCTGGGTCTGTCCTGGTGCAAACGATATGGTCGTTGGAAGGTAAAAGCCGTTGTAGTCATTGATCAGCGCGCTTCCGGGCACGACTCGGAAACCGATGACGACGGTTCTCGGCACAGCAGGGGACAATCTGATCGGGATGGACACCGGAATCGCTGACTCCAGAGCCGAAAATGTGGATGTCAGAAACGTTGCGCTCGTGGCAACTTCATCATCGACGATGGTGAGGACATGGTTAAAGACCGAACCAAGCCGCGCCCCGCTCGTTGCAGCAATGTCGATGATGACCGACGCGTTCCCATCGAGGAGGTTGTTGTCTACCGCATGGAAGGGCAGAACAGCGGATAGGGATCCCGCAGGGATGAGGACGCTTCCTGATCCATCGAGATAACGCGACCGGAGAGCGGTGCCCCCGGTCACCGACCATTCGATCGTGCGATCCGACGTCGATGGCGAACTGAGGATGAGAGAGATTCCTGCTGCACTAACGTCCGATTCGCTCATCGACGATGCCGCGGCGGTGAAGGACACCGTCTCATCAGCAGGAGCATCGTTATCAGTGATGGTTACAGTATGCGAGGTTGGACTGGCGAGCGTCGATCCTGACGCGCTGGTCAAGGTCAGCACCACTGTGCGCGCAGGCTGTTGCACATCGTCATCGACCACGCTGATCACTATGTCCCCACTCGATTGCCCCGCAGGGATGAGCAGCGGACCGGGAGAGACGACCGCCTGCGACGACGTCGCGGTGCCAGCGACCGAATATCCGATGGATACCTCGCTTGGAGCTGGCCCGCTGAGCACTACCGGGATGCGCACCGTATCCACCGTCTCGACCACCGTGCTGGATCCGTTGGCGAAGGCGGCAGTGACGGCCTGCACCGGTCCATGCACGACGAAATTGACACTGACGGACACCGAACGGTCGATGCCGCCATTTGCCGTTCCCCCGTCATCGACCAAGGTGACGGTCGCGATCGTTGCGCCGGACATTCCTGATCTCGGTGCATAGGTCAGGGTCCCGCTCGCGCTGATGGACGGCTGAGTCGAGAACAGCGTTACATCAGCGGCCGAGACCACGAAGGCCAGTTGTTGCCCCGCCTCATTTCCAGGTCCGGCGCTGATGACGGTCGCCCAACCGACGACGGTGACGGTGCCCGCATTGTGCTCGACGATCTGGTCGGCCCCCTTCTGGAATGACGGCTGGTCATTGACGGCGGCGATGGAGAGGGTCGCGGTGGTGATCGCCGACTGCAGGGCGCCGTCGTTCGCTCGATAGGTGAAAGTGACCGGTCCGTTGCGATTCGCCACCGGCGTGAAGGTGAAGGATCCGTCGGAGGCGAGGACGAGCACTCCGTCGCTCGCTTGAGGGGCGGCCACCAGAACGGCAGATAGGGTGGGTCCGTCAACGTCATGGTCGTTCGCGAGAACTCCGCTGCCCGCTGGGACGGTCAGGATGGTGTCTTCGATAGCCGCATATGCATCCGCGACGGCGATCGGCGCGTCATTGACCGCAGTTACCGTGATGGCAACGCTGGTGACGGACGATTGCATATCTTCATCGCTGGCACGGTAGGTGAAGGCATCGCTGCCGGAAAAGTCAGCAGCGGGAACGTAGGTGAACGATCCATCGGAAGCGAGAGCAAGGGTGCCGTGACTGGGCAATCCGGCTACGACGGCAACCAGGACCGGGCTGTCGACATCCGAGTCGTTCGCGAGCACCCCTGCTGATGTCGACACGGTGAGCGTCGAATCCTCCGCGGTCACATAGGAATCAGCCACGGCGACCGGGGCGTCATTGACCGGGGTGACAGTGATGGTCACGACGGCGATGTTTGAAAAGAGATCGCCATCGCTGGCGCGGTAGGTGAAGGAGTCGGTGCCGGAATATTCGGCATTCGGCATGTACGTGAAGCCTCCGTCCTCGGCAAGCGTCAGGGTTCCATGCGACGTCGAGGTCACCAGCGCGGCGCTCAGGAATTGCATCTCCTCATCGGTATCGTTCTGGATCACACCGCGGAAATCGGGGACAGTGAGCAAGGTGTCTTCCGCCACGGTGTAGGAATCCGGGACGGCGACCGGAGCCTGGTTGGGAGGAACCGTGACGGTGATCGTCACATCGGTGATTGCGGAAGGGTCCGATCCGTCGCTAGCGCGGTAGCAGAAGTGGTCCGTCCCGGTGAAATACCCCGTCGGCGTGTAGGTGAACGATCCGTCGGCATTCAGCACCAGGACGCCACTGGTGGTGGTCGAAACGAGAACGGCGGTGAGCGGCGACCCTTCCATGTCCACGTCGTTCGACAAAACACCGATGTTTGCTGCGACCGTCAGAGCGGTTCCCCTGGTGGTGGTGTAGGTATCGGCGAAGCCCGTCGGCACATCATTCACCGACGTCACGGTGATCGTCGCTGTTTGCGCCGCGCTCTCCGACACGCCGCCATTGACAGTGCCGCCATCATCGTGCGCAATCATCGTGATCATCGCCACGCCGTTGGCGTTGGACGCTGAAGTATAGCTGAGCACGCCGCTCGACGACACCGCTGGTGCGACAGCGAACAGCGCAGCGTTGTCGGTGATGACGGTGAACGTGATGGATTGGGACGCTTCGTCCGCTGGTCCCGCCGTGATGGCCGTCGCCCAACCGCTGATCGTTTTCCCGCCGGCGTCCTCTAGCACGGTCTGGTTCGCACCCTTGGTGAAGGATGGTGCGTCGTTGACCGCCGTCACCGTGATCGTCGCCGTCTGTGCCGCGCTGATCGCGATGCCGCCGTTCGCGACTCCGCCGTTGTCATGAGCGACCACCGTGATCGTCGCCACGCCATTGGCGTCGTCGGCCGGCGTATAGCTCAGCACGCCGGCAGACGACAGCGTCGGCGCTACTGTGAACAGCGCGGCGTTGTCGGTGGTAACGGTGAACGTGACGGATTGGGCCGATTCGTCGGCTGGACCAACCGTGATCGCCGTGGCCCAACCGCTGACCGTCTGCGCGCCGGCATCCTCCAGCACGGTCTGGTCCGCGCCTTTAGTGAACGACGGCGCGTCGTTGACCGCGGTGATGGTGATGGTGCCGGTGCGGGCGACACTGGTGTCCGTTCCTCCATTGGCCACCCCGCCGGAATCATGCGCAACCACGGTGATCACCGCGCTGCCATTGGCGTCGGTGGCGGGGGTGAAGGTCAGCGTGCCGGCTGGATCGATCGCCGGCGAGACGCTGAACAGGGTCGGAACGGAAGCGCTCACCATGAAGGTGACGCTTTGGCCGGTTTCGTTGGCGGGGCCTGCGCTGATGACGCTGGCGTATCCGGCAACAGACGTCGCGGCGGCGTCCTCGAGCGCGATTCGATCTGCGCCTACCGTGAAGGTCGGCGCATCGTTGACCGGCGAGACTACGATCACGAAGGCCTGATCCAGGCTGGTATCGACGCCGCCATTGGCGGTGCCGCCGCTGTCCTTCGCATTCACGGACACCACCGCGGTGCCGTAGGCGTTCGCCGCAGGCGTGAAGGTCAGCGTGCCGATCGACGACACCGCGGGTTGGACCGAGAAGAGCGACGGCGTATCGACGGTGATCTGGAAGCTGACCACCTGACCGGCCTCGCTGGCCGGACCAGCACTGATGGCGGTGGCCCAGCCGGAGACGGTACGCAGTCCGGAATCTTCGAGCACGGTCTGGTCCGCGCCTTTGGTGAATGCAGGCGGCTGATTGGCCGGCTGGTTGGCGATCACGTAGGACGCGACCAAGGAGGTGCTCTCGGTCCACCCGGTACGGAATGCCCGCGCGGTGATGGTCGCGCTGGATGCGAGATGGATCGGTCCGCTGGCGATCGGCGAGGTGCCGGTCGGCTGGGATCCATTCTGGGTGAATCTGATGACCGCCGATGGTGTGGCGCTGGACAGCGTCACGTCGGTCGGGGCATTATAGG
>JACDEN010000734.1 GCA_013816415.1 Planctomycetota bacterium | reverse complement strand
GCTGATGCGGCTCTCAGGCATCACGCGCTTCCTGACCCAGAAGCTGTCGTGGAACTACTTCAACAAGCCGAAGCACCACACCTTCACCTGGCAGGGGATCGACGGCAGCGAGGTGCTCGCGCATTTCCCGCCGGCGGACACCTACAACGCCGAGGCGACGGTCGCGCAGCTGCGCGACAACGCGCGCAACTACAAGGACAACGAGCGCTCGCGCCACAGCCTGATGCTTTTCGGATACGGCGACGGCGGCGGCGGGCCGCAGCGGCGCATGGTCGAGACGCTGCGCCGCGCCAAGGATCTGCAGGGCCTGCCGCGCACGGCGATGCGCACGTCCGAGGAGTTCTTCGATCTGCTCGAACGCGACTGCGTCGACCGCCCGGTGATGGTCGGCGAGCTGTACTTCGAATTCCACCGCGGCACCTACACCAGCCAGGCCGCAACCAAGCGCGGCAACCGCCTCGGCGAATTCCTGCTGCATGATGTCGAGTTCCTCGGGCTGGTGTCGTCGCGGCTGAAGCGTGGCGCGTATCCGACGGCCGAACTCGACCGCCTGTGGAAGATCCTGCTGGTGAACCAGTTCCACGACATCCTGCCGGGCTCCTCGATCACCCTGGTCTACGAGGACACCGCGCGCGATTACGCCGAGATCCAAGCTCGCGGCGGCGCGCTGCGCGCGGCCGGCGTCGAAGCGGTGGTGGCGCACCAGGGTTCAGGCGCGGCGACCCTGTTCGTGCCGCTGAACACTCTGGGCGTTGAGCGCAGCGAGGTCGCGGTGAAACCCGACGGATCCATCGCCTACATCGAGACCCCGAGCTATGGCCTGGGCAAGGTCACGCGCTGCGAGGACCACGTCGCGGTGACGACATTGCCGACGGGCGGCCATCGCCTCGAGAACGTGCACCTGCGCGCCGACCTCGCCACCGACGGCTCATTGACCAGCCTGATCGAGAAGAGCAGCGGCCGCGAGAGCATGAGCCGGCCCGGCAACGTCTTCGAGCTCTACGACGACCATCCCACCAGCTACGACGCGTGGGATGTCGACCCGTTCCATCTCGAGACGCGCCGCGCATGTCCGGGCGCGACCTCGTGCACGGTGAGCGAACAGACGGTGCCGGTCGGTTCGGCGCACGGGCGCGAGGGCGCGCTGCGCGCGCAGGTGACCTTCGAGCGGAAGCTCGGCAAGGCGAGCCGACTGAAGCAGGTGGTGTCGTTGAGCGCGAACGCGCGGCGGCTGGAATTCCACACCGAGGCGGACTGGCACGAGGACCACACCTTCCTCAAGGTCGCGTTCCCGGTCAACGTGCGCGCGATGGAGGCGACCTACGAGATGCAGTTCGGCGCGGTCGATCGGCCAACGCACTACAACACGCCGTACGACCTGGCGCAGTACGAGGTGCCCGGCCACAAATGGGCCGACATGTCCGAGCACGGCTTCGGCGTCGCGCTGCTGAGCGACTGCAAGTACGGCTTCAGCACCCATGGCGACACCATGCGCATCAGCCTGCTGCGCTCGCCCAAGCATCCCGACCCGCAGGCGGACATGGGCAGGCACGTCTTCGCCTACGCGGTGATGCCGCACGCCGGCGGCTGGCGTGACGCCGGCGTGGTCGCCGAGGCGTATCGCTTCAACGTGCCGGTGCTGTGGGGCAAGGACGGCAAGGACCAGCACTGGGTGTCATGGTTCTCGGTGCAGGATCATCGCGAGGGCGCCCGCAACCTGGTGCTCGACACGGTGAAGAAAGCCGAGGATTCCGACGCCATCGTGCTGCGCCTCTATGAATGCCATGGCTCGCGCGGGACGGCCAAGGTGCGCTGCGCGCTGCCCTTCACACGCGCGCGTTTCGTGAACATCCTCGAGGAGGGCGCCGCCGCCGCGACCGTCCACGACGGGGTCGTCGAGGTGCCGTACCTGCCGTACCAGATCATCACGGTGGTGCTGGAATAGGCGGAAAACACCGCCTCCTGGGAAACCATCGGCCATGGGCCGAAGCCGGACCGCACCCCGAGGACCCCCTCGCACGCGAGTCCTGGCGCCACCGGTCGAGCCCACCCTTCCCGCTGGTGCGAAAGCACGCCCACGGTATTTTGCGGGGCTCACGTCAGGTAGGATTCCGCATGCCGATTCTCGATTCCGTGACCACCATGGTGAAGCGCGTCCTCGGCACTTCCAACGAGGCGATGATCCGGCGCCTGTGGCCGCTGGTCGAGCAGGTGCGCCGTCTCGAGCCCGAGTTCCAGGCCGCCGACGATGCGACCCTGCGTTCGCGCAGCGCCTCGCTGCGCG
>JACDEN010000149.1 GCA_013816415.1 Planctomycetota bacterium | reverse complement strand
CTTCAGGCTCGGCGGCTAAAGAAGCCATTCCACGACTCCAGAAGAAACTCGTGATGCGATTGAACGATTCATGCCGCCTCCGATCACATCATCCCATCCATGCCGCCCATGCCGCCCATTCCACCCATGCCGCCCATTCCGCCGCCGCCTTCTTCATCGTGGCCGCCGCCGCCCTTGCCGCCCTTCTTGGGTTCCTTGATCTCGGCGATCATGGCTTCTGTGTTCAAGAGCAGGGTCGCGACCGAGGCCGCGTTCTGCAGCGCGCTCTTCGACACCTTGACGGGATCGATGACGCCGGACTTCACCAGGTCTTCGAAGGTATCCGTCTTGGCATTGTAGCCGACGTTGCCCTTCTCTTTGCGCACGCGGTTGACGATGACCTGGCCTTCCTTGCCGGCGTTCTCGGCGATGGTGATGGTCGGCAGCGACAGCGCCAGCTTGACGATGTTCGCGCCGATCTTCACGTCGCCCTGCAGGTTCAGCTTGTCGATCGCTTCGGCCGCGCGCAGGTAGGCGGTTCCGCCTCCGGCGACGATGCCTTCCTCGACGGCCGCGCGCGTGGCGTGCAGCGCGTCATCGACGCGGTCCTTGCGCTCCTTCATCTCGGCTTCGGTCGCGGCGCCGACCTTGATCACGGCCACTCCGCCGGCGAGCTTCGCAAGGCGCTCCTGGAGCTTCTCCTTGTCGTAGTCCGACTTGGTGTCCTCGATCTCCTTGCGGATCGCCTTGATGCGCGCCTGGACCTCGGAGCGCTTGCCGGCGCCCTCGATGATCGTGGTGTTCTCCTTCTCGACCTTGACCGTCTTGGCGGTGCCGAGGTCGGAGAGCTCGACGTTCTTCAGCTCGATGCCGAGATCCTCGAAGATCGGCTTGGCGCCGGTGAGCTTCGCGATGTCCTCGAGCATGGCCTTGCGGCGGTCGCCGTAGCCCGGCGCCTTGACGGCGCAGCACTTCAGCACCTTGCGCATGTTGTTGACGACCATGGTCGCCAGCGCTTCGCCTTCGAGATCTTCCGAGATCACCAGCAGCGAGCGGTTGGCTTTCGCCACCTTCTCGAGCAGCGGCACCAGCTCCTGGACGGAGGTGATCTTCTTCTCGTGGATCAGGATGTAGGGATTCTCGAGTTCAGCGGTCAGCTTGTCGCCGTTGGTGATGAAGTTCGGGCTGACGTAGCCGCGGTCGAACTGCATGCCTTCGACGACGTCGACCTCGTCCTTGATGCCCTTGCCTTCCTCGATGGTGATGACGCCGTCTTCGCCGACCTTGGCCATCGCGTCGGCGATCTGCTTGCCGATCGCCTCTTCATTGTTGGCCGAGATCGATCCGACCTGGGCGATCATCTTGAAGTCGCCCTTCACCTTGGTGGCCTGCTTGTCGAGGTGCGCGACCACGGCGGCGACCGCCTGATCGATGCCGTTCTTGAGGTCGAGCGGGCTGACCCCGGCGGTGACCGCCTTCAGTCCCTGTGAAAAGATGGCTTCGGCGAGGACGGTGGCGGTGGTGGTGCCGTCGCCGGCGACGGTGCCGGTCTTCGAGGCGACTTCGCGCACCATGCGCGCGCCCATGTTCTCGAAGGCGTCGCGGAATTCGATCTGCTCGGCGACCGAGACGCCGTCCTTGGTGACGGTCGGGGTGCCCCAGCTCTTGTTGATGACCACGTTGCGGCCGCTGGGGCCGAGGGTGCACTTCACGGCGCGCGAGAGCTTCTCGACGCCGGAGCGGATCTTGTCGCGAACCTCTTCATTGAAGAGGATCTTCTTGGCGGGCATGGATGGCTCCTGATCGGTCTGAGGGATGACGGTTTGAGATGAAAGGTGGGGATGAGAGGTCGGGACGAGGCCCGGGACGGTCGCCTATGCGCAGCCTGTGCCATTTACAGGTGGGGTGCCAATCGGGATTTGCGCGCCAAGATTCCACACCTCGCGGCCCCGGACCGGCGCCCCGAGTCAATCTGACATCATTTGGACGGCTTGGGGGCGGGCGGGGGCGTGTCAGGCTTGACCGGTTTGGCCGCTGGAGCCGGGTCCGCGGGCTTGGCCGCCGGGGCCTTCTCTGGTTTCGCCTCGGTTTTGGACTCGGATTTCCCATCAGCCGGCTGGCTGCCGGACTCGTCCTTGGTCTTCTTCTGGTAGTCGCTGCTCCGGTTGTAGTCGGTCTCCCAGAAGCCGCTGCCTTTGAAGATCACGCCGCTGCCGCCCGAGACGATGCGCGTGACCTTCTGCTTCTTGCACTGGGGGCACTTCTTGAGCGGCGCCTCCTTGATCGACTGGAAGACCTCGACGATGCCGCAGGTGGGACAGGCATACTCGTAGGTGGGCATGGGACGGACCTGTCACATTGACCCGGAGCCGCGTGCGCCGGGTGCTTGGGCGATGGACATGAGCATGGGCGGTGCCAATGCGCCGGCGCCGGAGGGGGTGCGCGCTTGTGGGGCCTCGGACCGCACCGTACCGTGCCGCGCCCATGGACGACCTGCCCGACCTGTCGAAAGGCTTCGTCCGCATCTCGGTGCGGCTGCCCGCCGGCGAGAGCTATACCCCGGGAGAGGTCGCCAAGATCGCCAATGTGGCGCTCGACCAGCTCGGTCCGATCGTGGTCGCTCCCGCCGAGGCGCTGGTGGACGTGCGCTACGAGACCGGACGCCAGGCGCGCATCAATCTCGAACGATTGGGCCCGGCGAAGCTGGTCGGCTGGGAATGGCAGTGGCTGAAGATCGGCATCGGCCGCAACCACGGCCTGTCGATGGGCCAGCTCAAGAAGATCATGCAGACCGCCGACGCGATGCCGCTCGGCAAGATCTCGATCAACAACACGCACACGCTGGTCGGCCTGCAGGATTTCAAATTGCCGAGCGTGATCGCGCGGCTGTCGCAGCTGCGCATCAACGGCTATTCGGCCCGGCCCGAGTCGCTGCCGCCGGGCAAAGGTCCGGGAAATCCGGCATTCGCTCCCAACGCGCGCTGACTGCCGCCTGCAGCGAGGGTTATTCGAGGGGCGATCATCGTGGCGAGCGGATCACTGTTCGCGCGACTGGACCAATGTCCCCACCCACGCGCCGGCGAGCGCGGCGGAGCAGGCGAAGAATCCGAAACCGGCGTAGAGGCCAGGCGCCGTCGCGATCCAGCTCGAGAGGTAGGCGGTGGCGAGGGTCTGTGCGGCGCCGAACAGCACGATGGACGTGAGCAGCGACCACGCGCAGCGGTCGATGATCAGCGCGAGGATCGCTCCGACCGCGAACGCGGCTCCGGCGTGCGTCCATGCGGTCATGCTGGTGGTGATGAGGATGACGGCGGCGCCTGGCCCGCCGCCCGCGATGATCAGGTGCAGCCGGTGGCGCAGGCGCTGCGCGCGGTAGCGGCGCTCGAGCAGGCGGTCCATCGGCTGATGCGAGGTCCGTTCCGGCGGTTCGCGCAGTTTCTGCGGCAGCGCGGCGCGCGGTTGTGACTGCAGCTGGATCGGTGGCGGATCATCGGCCATGTCAGAGCGTATCCGCCGGGGCGCGCTGCGGGAGGCTCCCACCGCGTGCATCCGTACCACGGGTTTCGCACGTACGTACCAGGAAGCCCGCTGGCGGGGCGAACGTCGCTGGCACCATGGCGGGTGGAGGCCACGGCCATGACAGAGAAGATCGTCCTCATCGGCGCCGGCAGCGCGGTGTTCACCCGCGGATTGCTCGCCGACCTGATCGCGCGCGATTGGGACGCCTAGGTGGCGCTGGTCGACATCGATCCGGCAGCGCTGCGCGTGGCGGAGCGACTCGCGCGGAAGATGATCGCGGGCCGGTCGTCGCGGCTGCGCCTGAGCGCCACCACTGATCGCCGCGCGGCGCTTCCCGGAGCGACCGCAGTGATCGGCACCATCGCCGTCGGTGGCCGCCGCGCCTGGGAAGCCGACGTGTTCATCCCGCGCACGCACGGCGTGTTCCAGCCGGTCGGCGACACGGTGATGGCCGGCGGCGCATCGCGTGCGCTGCGCATGATCCCGGCGATGGTGGCGATCGCCCGCGACGTGCTCGAGCTCGCGCCGACGGCGCTGTTCTTCAATTACGCGAATCCGATGGGACCGATCTGCCGCGCGGTGCGCAAGGCGACGGGCGCGCACATGATTGGACTGTGCCATGGCGTCAACCACGTCGCATCGTACCTCGCCAGCGCGCTCGCCTGCGCGCAGGAGCGCTTCGCGTACTCAGCGGTCGGCCTCAATCACCTGACGTGGTTCGTCGAGGCGGCCGTCGACGGCGCCGACGCGGCGCCGCGGCTTCGCGCCATCGCCGACGAGCGCGCCCGCACCGACGACCAGCCGTTCAGCTGGAACCTGTGCCGACTGTTCGGCGCGTTCCCGTCGGCGTGCGACCGCCACGTCGTCGAGTTCTTCCCGCACCTGGTCCCTGGCGGCGAGTATCGCGGTAAACGCCTCGGCATCGACGCCTTCAGCTTCGAAGGAACGATCGCGGGCGGCGACGCGGGCTACGCCGAGATGACGGCGCTGGCGAACGATCCCGCGCCCCTGCCCGAGTCGTTCTTCGCCGCGTTCGGCGGCGAGCACGAGCAGGTGGTGCAGATCATCGCCGACATCCGCGGCGACCGCCGCAGCGTGTACTCGGCGAACATGCCGAATCGCGGTCAGGTCCGCGGTCTGCCCGAGGACGCGATCCTCGAGAGCCCGTGCGTCACCGACGGCGCCACGCTGCGGCCGATCGCGCAGGCGCCGCTGTCCCCCGGCATCATCGCGACCATCGCCAAGCAGCTGGCCTGGACGGAGTGTGTGGTCGACGCGGCGCTGACCGGCGACCGCGCGCTCTTCATCCAGGCGCTGGCGCTCGACGGCACGCTGCCCTCGCTCGACGCCGCCGCGGCCTTGGCGGATGACCTGCTGCGCGCGCAGGCCGCGCATCTGCCGCAGTTCACCACCGCTGCGCCCGAGACCGCGGCGCTGGCGGCGCGCTGATCACCACCGAGCATCCGCCCGGAACCAGTCATGAGAGGCAGACCATGGCGACCGCATCCACCCGACCGCTCTCCATCGTCGCCATCGGCGCGCACCAGGACGACTGCTGGCTCGCCCTCGGCGCGACCGCGCTGCTCGCCTCGCGCGCGGGGCATCGCGTCACCTTCATCACCGCGGTCACCGATTACCGCTACCTGCCCTACCTGGCCGGGCGCGATGCCGAGGTCAAGGCGTTCCACCGCTCCCATGCCGCGAAAGCCGGCATCGGACTCATCGATCTCGGACACGATTACCTGCGCGTGAAGAACACGCCTGAGCTGGTGCAGCAGCTGGTCGACGCGCTCGCCGAGCTGCGCCCGGACATCGTGTTCTGCCACGACGTCAACGAATCGAACCCGGATCACGTCGAGATCGGCCACGCCTCGCTGATCGCGAGCCGGTATTCGGAAGTCTTCCGGCCGGCGGGTCAGGACCTCGGATATCCCGAGGTCTACTGGTTCTCGACGGGCTGGCAGTCCTACGGATTCCGCGGCGACGTATCGGTCGATGTGACGAAGACGATCTTCGACGCCCTGCGCGTGATCTCGGCGATCGATGACATGACTGCCAACGGAGCGCCCAGCACCATCGCCACCTTCAGCGATCCCGGAATCGGCGGCGATCCCCTGGCGCTGAGCTCGCACGCGCGCCACAAGCTGGCGCAGTGCATCCTCGACGCCGGCGGCGGCGGCTACCTGGAATCGTTCCGCTCGGCAGCGGGACCGGTGGCGCTCGACCGGCGCCGGCTCATGCGCGCGCTGGTCCCGCCGCTCGCTCTGCCGCTCGCTCTGCCAGAAGCCGCGCCATGACCGTCATCGACATCAACTCGCATTTGTTCTCGTGCATGCCCGACGCGATGGCCCACTACCGGGCGCTGACCGCGAGCCCGGAGCTCGAGCGTGCGGTGGTCAGCGGCGCGGACCTGAAGCTCTCTCCGTCGCGCGATTTCCCGTACATGTCCGACTATTTCCGCACCACCAACCGCGAGGTGCTCGAGCTCTGCGAGCGCGTCGCCAGCGCCAAGCTGGTGCCGTGGTGCTTCATCGATCCGCTCGAGCCGCAGGCGGTGGGCGAGCTCGAGGCCTGGGTGGGACGCGGCATGCGCGGAGTGAAGATGTATCCGCCGCGCGGCTGGAGCCCCGACGACGCGCGCGCGCTGGCGGTGTTCCGCGCGGCCGAAGCGCTTGGCGTGCCGGTGTTCCTGCACATGGGCCGCACCGCCGCGCATCCGCAGCTGCGTTCGGCCTACGCGCGGCCACTGGCGCTCGAGGAGGTCGGCCTCGCCTGTCCGCAGCTGAGCCTGATCATCGGCCACTGCGCTGCACCCTGGCAGCACGAGGCCATGCACATCGCCATGGGATTTCCGCGCTTCCTCTTCGACCTCTCGACCAGTGGCTGGTGGGACGTCGCGTCGCTGCGCGCCATCGCCGCGCACGAGGACCTCGGCATCCGGCGCCTCGTCTTCGGCAGCAACGGCACCGGCGCGGACAACCTGGCATGCGCCGCGCGGGTGCGCGCGGCGCTGGGGCAGGCCGGCTTCGACGAGGCCCAGCTCGAAGCGATCTTTTGCGGCAATGCACGGCGTCTGCTGGCCACGTGCGAGTCGGGCGCCGAGGCCTTCCGCTAGCGTCGCCCGCGCGAAACGCCCCGTGCATCGGGCC
>JACDEN010000733.1 GCA_013816415.1 Planctomycetota bacterium | reverse complement strand
CGCCTGTCCGACCCGGCCGAATCCAGCCAGCGCGAAGGCCATGTTCTCATCCCGGCTGCGCGCGGCGTCCTCGGGCATGATCACAGTGAAAAAATTCCGCACGTCCGTCGCGGCGACCACCGACTTCACGTACGTAGCCACCGCGTCCGCGCAGCGGTCGCGCTTTGGGGCGTCAGGGCTCACCAGTCCGGCCCAATGATCGAAGGGCACATCGACCGTGCCGACCTTCAGTCCCGCCGCCCGGACCCGCGCGATGCCCGCGACCGGCAGCGACGTCGCATCGATGCCCGAGAAGCCGTGGTCCGCGGTGTAGGAAATCAGCTGCCCGACATCGGTCTGCCAGGGCGTTCCCCACTGGCGGAAGAGGATCGGGAACGCGCCGGTGGCGGTGGCCAGCGGTTTCGCATTGGCGGTGATGGGTTGCAGCGAGGCGGCGGCGGTTGGTGACATGCGCGCCATGATGGCCCGCGGGTCCCGGGCGACATGTCCTGGCTGGCGAATGGGATATCCGTTCGCGCAATCACCGTCCGATCGCCGGCGCGCGTCCGAAGTGCCGTTTGTAGACCTTGGAGAAATGGAAGGGATTCTCGAATCCGAGGCGCGCGCTGATCTGCTTGATCGAGAGGTCGGTCTGCCGCAGCAACGTCTTCGCCCGCTCCATCTTATAGCGCACCAGCAGCTTCGCCGGCGAGGTCTGGAAGGTCTCGGCGCAGCGCGTGGTCAGCGAGCGCTTGCTCATCGACATGGCCGCCGCCATCTGCCCGAGATCGAGGGTGGTCGCGAGGTGGCGTGAGAACAGGCGCATGAGCTCGGCCGCGAATCCGTGACGCGCGATGGTGACCATCAGCGCCGGATGGATGATCGGAGCCGGCAGCACGCGAAGCAGGGTCCACAGCAGCTCGAGCACCAGGGCATCGAGCATGAACGCAGAAAAGGCGTCGGCGCGGCGGTTCTCGTCCTGGAGCCGCCCGAACAGGCCGAGGAACGGCGTGACGTCGCCGACGATCACCTGCGATGCGGGGGCGGACTCGTCGATGAAGATGTTGGCGGACCGCTCGGCGCTCGGACCGGGAATGATGCGGAACGACAGGGCATGATACCGCAGCGGGGGCTCGCCGCCGTCATCATGCCAGTCACCGGGCTTGAGGACGACCAGGCCGGACCCGGGCAGGTCGATCCGCGCATCGTTGACGCGGCACCGGTAGGGTCCGCGCTCGACCAGGATGATCTCGTAGTGCGGATGCTGATGCGGCCCGATCGACAGCGACGCCGCCGGTTCGACGACCGCGACGTTCTGGTACCGGACGACGTACGGGAAGCCGTCGGCAGGGCCGATGGGCCTGCTCAAGAGGACGTTCAGAT
Source organism: Planctomycetota bacterium (assembly GCA_013816415.1). Taxonomy (GTDB): domain Bacteria; phylum Planctomycetota; class UBA11346; order UBA11346; family UBA11346; genus JACCZE01. The sequence goes on along the minus strand of JACDEN010000733.1, from coordinate 924 downwards.
GGGGCTGATCGGCGGTCATGGGTGGGCGGTGCATGCGAGGGTGCCGCTGACCCCGTTACTGATCAATGATCGCGCGCAATTCCTCCGACCGCGACAGGATGCCCATGATCACGCGCTTGGGGCCTGGTCCGAGCAGCACTGCGGCGTTCTGGCGGGATGCGCGGTTCCACGCCGTGCGCCACTCGTCGGCGTCACCGCCTTCGGTCGGGCTCGCCCACAGCACGTCGAGGTCGCTGCCGTGCGGCAGCGTGCGGATCTTGGAGAGCGCATTCAGCGGCGTGCCCTCGCTGGTCACGCACACCACGCGCACCTTGCCGGAGTAGGAGGGCCGCGCGGCTTCGTTCAGGTAGAGCTTGAGCGTGTACAGGCCGTCGGCATTGAGCACGTCGATGAACAGGTAGAGCAGCCACGGCTCGTGGCGCGCGCTCGCCGGATCGTCGGCGCCGCCGGCGATGCTCTGGCCGGCGGTGCGCGGCGGCGGGCGTCCGACCTGTTCGTGCAGCCACACCAGATTCAAGAGCGGCTGGAATTCCGGGATGCGCTCGACCAGCGCGGTGGCGCGGCGCTTGGCATCGCCGATGTCGCCCTGGCGCAGGCGGTGCTCGACGCGCAGGTACTCGCCGAAGCCCTTGATCTTCGCATAGCGCGAGGCGTCGAGGCGGTCGAGCGCGTCGTCGACCCCTTTCCCGCCGGCGTACTCGAGCCGCCAGGCGGCCAGCCAGTAGAGCACCTTGTTTTCGGAGGGGGTCCCCGCGACGTCGGCGGCGGCGCCTTCGAGGTCCGGCCCCATCCGCGCCTCGTGGATCGCGCGTTCGTCCGGCGCCATTGCGCGCACCGTGGTGACGCGCGACTCGAGCTCATCGACGGTGCGTTCAGCGTCGCGGTCGCGCTGCGCGGCGGGCGCCGGTCCGGGACCGCTGCGCG
>JACDEN010000732.1 GCA_013816415.1 Planctomycetota bacterium | reverse complement strand
CCAATAGCCACGCCCGGAAGCGCCCACGATCCGGATCGACGGCGGCGAGATCGGTGCGGCGCTCGATCAGGCGGCAGCAGAAATCCTGAACCGCATCCTCGGCCTCGTGACCATCGCAGCCCCAGCGCACGGCCGCCCGGCGCAGCGGATCCCAGTAGCGTTCCACCAGCCATGAAAGCGCGACGCGCGCCTGGTCATCGCCAGCGCCGCCGGCGCGCGCGACGACGCTCCAGCGGGTGATGACGAAACTGCTATCGGCCGCCATGCCACGATGCTGGATCGAATCGAAAGGGCATGCAATGGCTACCTGCCTCGGGGACGGTACACAGATGGAGGAGCGCGCAGGTCCCGGTCACCCCTGACCAGACTCCCACCAATTCCCGTTCGACATCGACCTACTGCTGGTCAGCCCCGAGGACAGGGGACCACTCAGCGGCCAGCGAGCGCGGTCATTTCGCGTATTGATTCAGATCGAGGACCACGTCGCCGCCATCCTCGATGACGACGATCCCCTCGTCGGCCCCGAAGAAATCCTCGTCCGGGGAATCGATGCCGATCCCCACCAGGCCCAGCGCGTGGCGCAGCATCGCGTCGGGACCCTCGTCGGTGACGGTCACCGCGGCGACCATCGACCCCGGCAGCCCCGGCTTCAGCGCCGCGAGTTGGGCTTCCAACCGCTGCAGCACCAGGCGCGCCCCGTCGGCCGGGGTCCCGGGCAGCAGCACCGCCAGCACGTCCTCGCTCCACACGCAGGCGGTGTCGAGCTTGCGCAGGATCGCCATCACCGCCCGCCAGGCACCCTCGGCGGCGGCCGCGAACGTCCGCTCATCCGAGCGGTTGGCCTGGTCGAGTCCCTCGAGGCGGACCAGCACCAGGGAAGCGGGGATGCCGTAGCTGCGATGGCGCGTCGCCTCGCGCTTGAGTTCATTGAGGAAGTAGGAGCGCGAATGCAGCGAGGCGTGGAAATTGCGCAGCGCGACCGCGAGGCTGAAGCCGCCGATGGTGCCCGCGGCCACCGCCTCCTCGGCCTGCGCCGTGAGTTCGTACTCGTGCAGCACCAGCTCGCGCGTGCGTTCCGGAGCGCTCGCGTGTCCGCAGTCGAGGCAACGCACCAGCGTGGCGGTCTTGTCTGCGACTGCGCCGCAGGTGCGGCAGCGATGGTATCCCGCGAGCGGCTCGTAGTCGCGGCCCGTCGTGAGCATCGCCTCGTCGCACTTCGGACAGACCAGGCGATCGCCGCGCTTCGCGCGCGCGACCGTGTCGAGATGGCCGCAGGTGACATGGCGCAGCGCAGGCTCATAGGCGTAGTCGGCCGATTCGCAGGCTGCGCAGACGTCGCCGAAGGCGAGCTGGTGGCTCGCGCAGGCTGCGCACCTGCGCATGCGCAGCGCGACGCGGCGGCGGCACAGACCCAGTTCGGTCAGCCGTTCGAGCAGGCTGTGATCGTTGACCGTGAAGCCGAAAGCCGACGCGACCGATGGATAGTAGAAGCCGGCGCCGTGCTCCGGGCTGACGATCGGACGCACCACCCGGTGTTCGCGTTCGAGCAGGTCGCCGAGGAACGCGAGGTACGCTTCATCCGGGATGACCGCCGGGACCTTGCGCATCGCCTGCAGCAGCAGTTGCTCGACGCGCTCGAGGAAGACGCCGTCGGTGAACGGTCGGCACAGCACGCGGTCGTAGCGGCTGCGCTGCTTCCACACGTGGATCGGCTCGGGCCCCTCGTCGACGATCAGCAGCATGGTGGTCACGCGCTGGCGGAGGGCGTCCTGAGTGCTGAGGAACTCAACCGGCGGGGTCGTCGCCAGCGCGATGATAGCGAGGTCGTAAGGCTCATCGATTTCGAGCGCATGGCCGGCCACGACCACCACTTCGTCGAGTTCGAGCGAGAAGATCTCGGGTTCGTTGCCCGAGAGCGAATCGGTGATGTGCAGTTCGCCGCCGAGCGCCTGCCGCAGGTCGCCGATGGCGGCATCGGAATCGCTGATCAGGAGGACACGGCAGTCGGCGCGCATGCCGCGGATCGTGGGCGCGGGAAGGCGTACATCCATGGCCTTCGCACCATCCCCCAACAGCCCGGCCCCCCGAACCCTGGAAACCGGGTGCAACGCCATCCGCCGGCGAATGATGGCGGCCCATGAACCCCACGACCCCCAGCCTCGGATTCGACTGGCCCCGGGCGATCCTCTACGCCGCGACCGCCGGCGCCCTAGGGGTGGTGACGATCAGCGTGATCTCGCTGGTGCGCGCCGACGGCACCCCGACCGGCAGCTTCCTGGCGATGTTCATGGCC
>JACDEN010000148.1 GCA_013816415.1 Planctomycetota bacterium | reverse complement strand
TGGCTATGGCCAGAAATCGTCGCGTGATGGCTTCGCCCATTTTATCACGCGATCACGGCTCGGCGGTCGGTGAAGTCAGGGGCCCCGCGACTTTGTCGCCGTTTGAGATTGGTTGATGGTTGATGGTTGATCGAGGGATGTCACGGGCACTGACGTGATCGGACTCGGCCGCGGATGCTTAGCGCATGCGTCGTTTTTTCACGATCGAAAAATGCAAACCACCAACCACCGTGTCCGGGCGTTAGAAGCGGCTCTCCGGCACGTACACCGTATCGCCAGGATTCAGCTTCGGATCCTCTTCGCGGGAATCGCCGGTGAGGATCTTGCGCACGTCCACTTCCTGCACCTTCTGTCCGGTGCGGATCAGCTGGACGTTCCCCTGCTTCGCGAACTTGTCGAAGCCGCCCGCGAGGCTCACCGCCTTCGAGACGGTGAGCGGTTCCTGGCTCGGCAGGTTCACCGCGCCGGGCTTGGTCACCTGGCCGAGGATGAAGACGCGATCGAGCCTGGGCACGATGATGATGTCGCCGGGTTCGAGGACGATGTCCTTCACCAGATCCGATGCCTTGTCGCCCTTGGGGACCTGCAGCGCGATCTTCTCATTGGTGTGCGGGTTGTCGCGGATGACCATCGCTCCGATGCGGTTGGCATCGTCGTTGAAGCCGCCGGCGTCGCCGATCGCCTGCATCGCCGTGGTCACGCGCAGCGGATCGAGCGCGACCGGACCGGGATGGGTCACGCTTCCCATCACCGTCGCCAGACGCTTGCCGAAATCCTTCACCGTGATCGTCACCACGGCCTGGCGCAGGTAGCCGTCCATCAGCCGCTTCGACAGCTCGTTGGTGAAATCCTCGACGGTGCGGCCGACCAGCTCCCTGACCTGTCCGATGAGCGGGAAGGTGATGGTTCCCGTATCGGGGACGCGGATGTCGGTTTCGAGATCCGGGTTGTCGAAGACCTGGATGTGCAGCAGGTCGCCGGGGTAGAGCCGGTAGCCGGCCACGGCGGCAGGCGCCGCCTCGCCGGCGGAGAGGTTCGCCGACCACAGCAGCAATGCCCCCAGGGCAATCATCGCAGCGAAAGAACCTATGCGGCTCGACATGTCGTTCACCTATGAAGATCGATGATGCGACCAACTGCGGGGTGTCCAGCCCGCTCTCGTTAGTTTTCGACAGACGACGGCCCGAGCGGCCGAGCCAGCAGGGGCCGGCGACCCTCGGCTGCCACTGCCGGCGGATCAGCGAGAGCCAATCGCACGACGGGGGCACGCATCCATGGATCCAGCGACGCCGCGGGCGACTGCCGGCGCAGGGGTGCATCTCCCGCTGAGGCTCGCTGAGGCCCGGCGGCGTTCTTGCCCATCGCGGCTGTCGTCTACACTGCTCCGATCACCGTCTCTGCACAGGAATCCCCATGACCGAGCGTACCGGCGGCACCCACGATCTGCTGATCGAAGAGGAGATGAAGGAGAGCTACCTGACCTACGCGATGAGCGTGCTGGTCGACCGCGCTCTTCCCGATCTGCGCGACGGATTGAAGCCGGTGCATCGCCGCATCCTGCAGACGCTGCGCGACCTGAACCTCACGCCGACGGCCAAATACCGCAAGTGCGCGAAGATCGTCGGCGACTGCCTCGGCAACTACCACCCGCATGGCGACAGCTCGGTCTACGACGCGATGGTGCGCATGGCCCAGGACTTTTCGCTCCGTTACGAATTGGTGGACGGCCAGGGCAATTTCGGATCGATCGACGGCGACGCCGCGGCGGCGTATCGGTACACCGAGGCGCGCATGACGCGCTTCTGCCTCGAGATGCTCGAGGACATCCAGTACGAGACCGTCGACCACCGCCCGACCTTCGATGGCGTGCGCGAAGAGCCGACGGTGCTCCCGGCGAAGCTCCCCAACCTGCTGGTCAACGGCAGCTCCGGCATCGCCGTCGGCATGGCCACCAACATCCCGTCGCACAACCTCAAGGAGGTCTGCTCGGCGATCATCCATCTGATCGCGAACCCGGCCTGCACCGTCACCGACCTGATGAAGTTCGTCCACGCCCCGGATTTCCCCACTGGCGGGCTGATCTGCGGCACCGCCGGCGTGCGCGAAGCGTACGAGACCGGACGCGGCCGCGTGGTCATGCGCGCGAAGGTGAAGCAGGAGGTGATCGAAGGCCGCGACGCGCTGGTCGTCACCGAGATCCCGTTCGGCATCAAGCTGTCGACGATCACCGAATCGATCGTCGAGGCCGACAAGGACGAGCGCGTCAAGGGCTTGGCCAAGATGTACGGCGGCACCGTCGCCGAAGGCATCCGCCTGGTGCTCGAGCTGAAGAAGGGAGAGGACCCGGACATGGTCCTCAACCAGCTGTGGGAGCACACCAACCTCCAGTACAATTTCGCCATCAACATGATCGCCCTCGACGGCGGGCGGCCGCGCACGGTCGGCCTGAAGCGCATGTGCCAGGCCTATGTCGAGCACCGCAAGGACGTCATCATCCGCCGCACGCGCTTCCTGCTCGCGCGCGACGAGGCCCGGCTGCACATCGTCGAAGGCCTGCTCAAGGCCATCGACATCATCGACGAGATCATCCGCCTGATCCGCTCGTCCGACAGCGGCGAGGCGGCGAAGCAGGGCCTGATCAGCCAGTTCGAGTTCAGCGACCGCCAGGCCCAGGCCATCCTCGACATGCAGCTGCGCCGGCTGACCGGCCTCGAACGCGACAAGCTGACCGCCGAGCGCGACGCCCTGACCGCGGCGATCACCGACTACCGCGACATCCTCGCGCGCGACGAGCGCCAGTACCAGATGATCACCGCCGACCTCCAGGAGCTGATCGAGAAGTACGGCGATGAGCGTCGCACCGAGATCGTCGCCGCAGCCGGCGACTTCAACATGGAGGACCTGATCGAGGACGAGCCGTGCGTGGTGACGATCACCAACAGCGGCTACATCAAGCGCTTGCCGGTCGGCACCTTCCGCGTGCAGCGCCGCGGCGGCAAGGGCGTCTCGGGCGGCGCGCTCAAGGACGACGAGGACTTCATCGCCCAGATGTTCGCGGCGACCAACCACCAGAACCTGCTGGTGTTCACCAATCTCGGCAAGGTCTACTGGCTGAAGGTCTACGACATCCCCGAAGGCGCGCGCACCGCGCGCGGCAAGCATCTGGCGAATCTGCTGAGCCTCGCCGACGGCGAGCGCCTCAGCGAGACCATCCCGGTGCGCGAATTCCGCGACGACCAATATCTGCTGATGGCCACCGCGCTCGGCCAGATCAAGAAGACCGCGCTCTCGGCGTACGGCAATCCGCGCGCCGGCGGCATCAAGGCGATCAAGCTCGCCGATGACGACGCGCTGGTCGATGTCGTCATCACCTCCGGCAATGACGAGATCCTGATCGCGTCGAATGACGGCCAGGCCTGCCGATTCAACGAGTCCGACTGCCGCCCGACCGGACGCGACACCTCGGGCGTCGGGGGCATCGATCTGGCCGCGGGAGCGCGGGTGGTCAGCCTGATCCGCCTGCAGCAGCCGGCAGCGGGCGAAGCGCCGATGGAGGTGCTGACGATCTGCGAGAAGGGCTTCGGCAAGCGCACGCCGTTCGATGAATACCGCCTGACCCGCCGCGGCGGCAAAGGCGTCATCAACATCGAGACCTCGGAACGCAACGGCCCCGTCGTCGCGTCGGTGGCGGTGGTCCCCGGAGACGAACTGATGCTGATCACCAGCCAGGGGCAGACCGTGCGTACCCCGGTCGACGACATCCGCACCACCGGCCGTGCGGCGCAGGGCGTCAAGATCATCGGCCTCGACGCGGGCGACACGCTGACCAACGTCGCCAAGTGCCCACGCGAGGAGGACGTCGACGGAGGAGAAGAGAAGGTGTGATCACGGGTTGGGGTTGGCCGTGACCCCCAGCCATCCCCTCCAGATGGTGCATCCAGCGCAGTAGAAACCGGAAGCCAGGCTGGCTCCACACGACTTCCGTATACACGGTATACTGCGGCTGAGGTGCCCGCAGTGGATCAGCAGTGCCGTAGCAGCAGCAGCGGCGGGATCGATTCCGGCATCGACTCCGACGAGCGATCGTCGTTCGAGGACGAGCGTCGCCGCCGCCTCGCCCAGCTCGCTCCCGGCCTCGCCCACGAGATCTGCACGCCGATGCAATACATCGGCGACAATGCGCGCTTCCTGGCCGAGGCCGCCGGCGACCTGCGCGGCATCCTGTCGTGGTATCAGGCCTGCCTGCGCGTCCTCGCCGGGAAGCGCCATCCCGAACTGCTCGAGGAGATCGCGGCGATGGAGCGCAAGGTCGATCTCGAGCACCTGCTCGCCGAGATCCCGATCGCGATTGCCCAGAGCCTCGACGGCATCGGCCGCGTCGACGCGCTCGCCCGCGCCTTCAAGGATTTCTGCGAGGCCGGCTCCGAGCCGATGGCGGTCGATGTCGAGCGAGCCCTGAGCATCGCCTTGGCGGTGACGCAGAACGAGTGGAAATCCCGCGGTGAATTCACGCTCGAGGTGGCGGAGGCCGCGCGCATCCACGGTCCTCCGCGCGACCTCGCGCTGGGCTTGGTCGAGGTGGTGCTGGCCGCCGCGGCGCATTGCGGTCCTCCTGGCGCTGCCATCGCGGTCCGCGGGACGCGACAGGGCGACCGCATCGAGCTGGTGTTCTCGGCCGCCAATTCCGCATCGAGTCCGCAGGGTTCGCGCAGCGATCCCTGCGATCTCGCTCCCGCGCGGCGGCTGCTCGCATCATTCGCGGCCAGCCTCGAGGCGCGCACCGACGGCGACGGGTGGACCTTCCACCTGGCCCTGCCGCTGAATGGACAGGCAGGACCAGCCGCCGCGCCCGCACGCTCGCCTGGAGCCCGGCGATGACCGTCGAGCGCACTCTGCTGTTCGTCGACGATGAACCGCGCATCATCGATGGCATCAAGCGCATGATGCGCCCGCTGCGCGACGACTGGGGCATCCTCACCGCCACCAGCGGCCCCGAGGCGCTGCGCCTGCTCGCCGAAAACCACGTCGACGTCGTCATCTCGGACATGCGCATGCCCGGCATGGACGGCGCGGAACTGCTCGACCGCGTCATGCGCGACCATCCCAACGTGGTGCGCATCATCCTCTCGGGCCAGTCCGACAGCGAGTCGATCATGCGCTCGATCGGCCCCACCCACCAATACCTGTCAAAGCCGTGCGCTCCCGAAGTGCTGCGCGCGACCATCGCTCGCGCGTGCTCGATCCGCGACCTGCTGTGCAACGCGGGGCTCGCCGCGATCATCTCGCGATTGAGCTCGCTGCCGAGCATGCCCAATGCGTACGGCCAGGTGATCGCCGAACTGCAGGCGCCGCAGCCGTCGCTGCCGAACATCGCGCGGATCATCGCAGATGACATCGGCATGTCGGCGAAGATCCTGCAGCTGGTGAACTTCTCGATGATCCGCGGCGGCAGGACGGTGGCCTCGCCGATCGAGGCGACCATGGCGCTCGGGCTGGAGAACATCCGCTCGCTGGTGCTCACCGTGCGCGTCTTCGAGCAGGCCGACGAGCCGACGACGATGTTCGAGCTGTGGCAGCATGGTCGGCTCGTGGGATCGATCGCCAAGGCGATCGCCGTCGCCGAGCAGAGGCGCCCGGACGAGGCCGAGATGTGCTACACCGCGGGGATGCTGCACGATTGCGGACGGCTGATCCTGTGCGCGCGCCTCGAATCCGGACCGGCCGAAGGCGATGCCGTCCGCGACCTGACCGGCATGGAGCGCGCGAAGTTCGGCGCCGCGCATTCGGAGATCGGCGCCTACCTGCTCGGCCTGTGGGGCCTGCCCTTCCCGATCGTCGAGGCGGTCGCGCACCACCACCATCCCGAGGCGTTTCCGGGCACCGGGTTCACCCCGCTCACCGCGGTCCATGTCGCTGAGGCGCTGATGTGCGAACAGCTCGAGTATGGCGTCGAGGGCGCGGTGCCGGCGGTGAGCATCCCCTACCTCACCTCCATCGGGCTCGCCGATCGGCTGCCGGCGTGGCGCACCATCGCTTCGCAGATCATCGCCGACTTTACGCGCGACGGCCATGCCGCCGCGCCGACGACCAGGAGCGGATGAAACCCATGAAGCAGACCGTGCTTTTTGTCGACGATGATCCGAATCTGCTCGCCGCGATCGGCCGCACCATGCGCCACGAGCCGTTCCGCGTGCTCAGCGCGGAAACCATCGAACTGGCCCGGACCGCCATGGCCGCGGAGCGCATCGACCTGGTGGTCTGCGACGAGCACCTTCCGGGAACCTCGGGATCCGAGTTCCTGTCCGAGATCCGGCAGTCGCACCCGTCGACGCTGCGCGTCATGCTGACCGGCCAGGCCACCCTCGGGGCGGTGGTCCATGCGATCAATGGCGGCGAGGTCTTCCGCTTCCTGCTCAAACCGTGCGGCAATGGCGAACTGGTCGAGACCGTGCGGCACGCGCTCGCGCACAAGCTGCTGATGGACAACTGTCGGCAGGCGCTGCGCATGCTCAAGCGCCAGAACCGGATCCTCCAGGATCTCGAGACCCAGCATCCCGGGATCACCCGCCGCGCTCAGGATCTCGCGCCGGTGATGGAGGACGATGCGTCAGACTCGTCGCCCGAAGCCTTGCTGGGTGAGATGACCGCCGAGCTCGACGGCTTATAGTCGGGGGCTGTCGCCCCCAAAC